>CAYVCH010000004.1:0-28025 GCA_964449755.1 uncultured Actinomycetes bacterium | reverse complement strand
CACCCCCGGCGAGTACTACCGGGTGGATCCCGCGAGGTTCCGGGCGCTCACCGACGAGTTCGTGGCGCGGTACCGGGTGGGCACGGATGCCTTCCTCCCCATCGTGCGGCCGCCCGAGGGCGACGTGTACCTGATGGCGATGCGGTTCGAGTGGACGCCGATCGTCGAGCTCGAGGCCGGGAAGACCTACCGCCTGCACATCTCCTCGGTGGACGTGAACCACGGCTTCTCCCTCCAGCCCCTGAACATGAACTTCCAGGTGGTCCCCGGCTACGACCTGGTGCTGACCCTCACCCCGCGAGCGCCCGGGGTCTACACGATCATCTGCAACCAGTACTGCGGCCTGGGCCACCAGCTGATGAGCGGCAGGATCGTCGTGAGGTGACGGGTGGCGACTGAGGCCCTCCCGCTGCGGCAGCCCGTCGCGTTCCGGTCGCGCGTGTGCGCCGTGACCGGCCTCACCGTGGACCTGGCCGCGGAGCGGCTCGTGGTGACGAACGCCGTGGCCGCCGTCGTCTTCCTGCTCGTGGGCGGCGTGATGGCGCTCCTCGTGGCGCTGACCCGCTGGCCCGCCGTGGGGCTCCTCGCCTCCCGGCCCGAGCTCTTCTACCGGTTCCTCACGGCCCACGGGCTCAACATGCTCATCTACTGGATCATCTTCTTCGAGGTCGCGGGCCTGTACTTCGGGAGTGCCGTCCTGCTGAACGCGCGGCTGGTGAGCCCCCGCATCGCCTGGGCGGCCTTCGGGCTGATGCTGGCGGGGGCGCTGCTCACGAACGCGACGGTCTTTGCGGGCCGGGCCACGGTGATGTGGGACGCCTACATCCCCCTGGAGGCGAGTCCCCTCTTCTACCTGGGCTGGATCCTGTTCGCGGCGGGGGCCCTGGTGGCGGTCGTCCTGTTCTTCGCCACCATCGTCGTGGCCAGGGTGGAGGGGCGCATCGCCGGGTCGCTCCCGCTCGTGACCTTCGGCCTGCTCACCGCCGCCGTCATCGCCGTGGTCACCCTGGTGGGCGGGGTGATCACGTTCGTCCCGGCCTTCTTCTGGTCCCTGGGGCTCATGAACGTCGACGCCGAGGTCTACCGTCTCAACCTCTGGTTCCTGGGGCACCCAAGCCAGCAGATCAACCTGGCGGCCATGGTGTCGGTCTGGTACCTCCTCGCCACCCTCACCACCGGGGCCAGGCCCATCAGCGAGAAGCTCAGCCGCTTCGCCTTTGTCCTGTACATCCTGTTCATCAACCTGGGCTCGGTGCACCACCTGCTCGGTGACCCCGCCGTCTCCCGCCCCTTCAAGCTTTGGAACACGAGCTACGCGGCCTACGCCGCGGTCCTGGGGAGCCTGATCCACGCCTACTCCATCCCCGCCGGGATGGAGGTGGCCCAGCGGGCCAGGGGTCTCACCCGGGGCCTGTTCGAGTGGCTGCGGAAGGGGCCCTGGAGGAACCCGGCGTTCTCCGCCCTCGTGATCTCGGCGGTCCTGTTCGGGTTCCTCGGGGGGACCACCGGCGTGGCCTTCGGCCACGAGCAGCTGAACGTGGCCCAGCACAACACCCTCTCGATCCCCGGGCACTTCCACGGCACGGTGGTGGCGGGCACCACCCTGGCCTTCATGGGCCTCACCTACTACGTGATCCCCCTCATCGCCCGCCGGGAGCTCGTCGGCCGGCGTCTGGCGAGGCTCCAGCCGTGGCTGTTCGGAGGCGGGGTCGCGCTGCTGGTCCTGGGCATGCTGCGGGCGGGCGGGGGCTACGGGGTGCCGAGGCGGACGGCGAGCCTGGCCTACGCGGGCGCCGCGGTCCCGGTGAGCTTCCCAGAGGGAGCCGGCCTGTGGCTGGGGATCATGGGCGTGGGGGCCCTGGTGGCCGTGGTGGGCGGGGCAGCCTTCATCGGGATCGCCGTCGCCTCCCTGCTGTTCGGGAAGCGGATTCCGGTCGGGGAGCAGCCGCAGACGGTGGAGGTGGCGGTGGCGGTGGCCGACCCGTCGGCGGAGCACCGGGCCCCGGGGACGCTGGTCCTGGTCTTCCTGTTCCTGGCCTTCTTCGCCGGGGTGCTCCTGCTGAACTTCGCCAACCTCTCGCGGCTGTGGCCTGTAGGCTGAGCCCGGGGGTGAGGGGCGGTCGTGAAGCTGTCCAGGGAGAGCCAGTACGCGCTCCTCGGCCTCGCCTACCTCGCCCGGCAGCCTCCGGGGGCCATGCTCCAGGCGGCCCAGGTGGCCGAAGGGGCCGGGCTGCCCGGGACCTTCCTGGCGAAGATCTTCCGCAAGCTGACCCGCCACGGGATCCTCCGTTCCTTCCGGGGGAGGGAGCGAGGCTACGTGCTGGCCAGGGCTCCCCGGGACATCTCCGTGCGGGAGATCGTGGAGGCCGTCGACGGCCCCGACGTGTTCCAGCGCTGTGTGTTCTGGGCCGACGCCTGCTCCGACGAGCACCCCTGCCTGCTGCACGAGGCCTGGCGCACGGTGCGACCGGTGATGGCGGACCTCATGGGCCGGATGTCCCTGGAGGAGGTCGCGGAAGGACGCGTGGTCCCGGGCGTCCCGGCCCCGGGATCCGCGGGGCCCGCAGGCCGGCCCCGTGAGGGGACTCGCAGCGGCTCCGCGGGTGGAGGCGGGCCCGGCCGGCGTCAGCAGACCGCGAGCAGCAGGGGCCGGGGGTTGATGGCGTGACCCACGACGGAGTAGCCGTAGGCGCTGGCCGGCCAGCTTGAGGGGATCACGTTGGGGTGCCACTCGAAGTGGTCGTGGGGGGCGGTCCCGCTGGCGTTGCCGGAGTTGCCGACGTAGCCGATGACGTCCCCTGCGGAGACCGGGCCCAGCCTGCCGAAGCGGGACAGGTGGGCGTTGTAGACGTACCCCTCCCTGCCCCGCACGATGACGGACAGGCCACCCAGGCCGTTGCTCGCGGCCACCGCCACCCCGTCGAAGGGGGCGTAGATCGGCGTGCCCATGGGGGCGAAGATGTCGTTCCCGGCGTGGGGGTGGTAGCCCCCCGAGTAGCGGGGGGCACCGAAGTCGTCACCGAAGGCTCGCGGCGTTCCGACGGGACAGACCTCCAGGGGGCCGCCGCCCACCGCCCCCGGCGGCACCGCGGCCGCCTGCTCGCGGTACTCCTGTCCCAGCCGTTCGGCGAGTCGTCGTGCCTCCGTCTCCTTGCGGGTCGCGGCCTCCAGGAGGGTCTCCTGCCGGGCCAGCAGGGAATCGAGCTCCCGTCGCTCGGCCCGGAGGCCCTCGATGACCCGAGCCTGCTGGGCGGCGAGGGCCGCCAGGCGCCGCTCCCGGACCGAGAGCCGGTATTCCAGGTTCTGGACCCGGGCGGCCAGGTCCGCGTCGGTCCCGGTCACCGCGTTCAGGAACTCCAGCCGGTCCGACAGGTCCACCAGGGAGGTGGCTCCCAGGAGGAACTCGAGCTCCGTGCCCGGCCCCTCCATGTAGGCGCGGTGGGCCCGCCGGTCGAGGCGAGCCCGCAACCGCTCGTACTCGGCCCGAGCCCGATCGAGGTCGCGGCGGGTCTCCTGCACCGAGCCCCGGATGCGCTCCAGCTCGCCCTGGGCGGCGGACATCTGGACGGCTAGCTCGGCGGCCCGCCGCTCCAGGGACGCCAGCGCCGACTGCCGCCGCTCGACGGCTCGCCGGAGTTGGGCGACCCGCTCCCTGGCGGTCTCCACCTCCTCTCGAGTCACGGCGGCCGCCGGCCCGGCGGCGGAGGCCACCAGGGCGAGGACCAGGGCGATCCGGGCCACGTGGGTCGTGCTCCCTCGCCGGGAACGCGGGGCGGGGCGGACGGTGCGCGAAGGCATCGGGGCCGGGAGCCTGCCCGGTCCCGGTGGGGACCGCGTGTGGGTCAGGTGAAGGTCTCGTGAAGACCGGATCCCCCCGAGGGCCCCTCTGGACGGCGCTCGGCAGCGCGGGATGGTGGCGTCGCGCTCGGGCTAGGGAGCTGCTCCGTCGGTGATCAGCTCGTACCCGGCGGCGGCCCAGGCCTCGAGCCCCCCGGTCAGGTTGTAGACGTTGGTGTAGCCGGCCGCGGTGAGCGTGCCGGCTGCCTCCTGGGACATCCGGCCGCTTCGGCAGTACACGACGATCTCGGCCCGCCGGTCCGAGGGCAACTCGCCCAGGTGGGCTCCGATCTCGCCCCGGTTCCCGCTTCCGCCAGCATCATGGCCCGCGCACGGCGTCTTCACGGCGCCTTCACGGCCCCTCCGGGATAATACTGTTCCCGGGTAGGGTAGCCCAGACCCAGGAGCGCCCCGGGAGCGCGCCCGGGCACCGCGGGGCGCGGAGAGGAGGACGGATGAGCTGCGGACACCCCGGCTGCACGTGCGGCGAGGAGCGGGGCGCTCAGGCCACCGAGGCGGCGGCGGAGGTGCACGCCTGTGGCGGGCACGCCGGATCGGGGGAAGGGTGCTGTGGAGGACACGAGCACGACGAGCGACCGGCTGACGATCGGCACGGCAGAGCCCACCGGTGAGCGAGCCCCCGGCGGGGAGCCGGCCGGTCACGGGGAGGCCAGGCGGGCCGAGGTGGCGATGCGTCTTCGGAGGATCGAGGGCCAGGTGGCCGGCGTGCGCAAGATGTACGAGAATGGCCGCTACTGCATCGAGGTCCTGGACCAGCTCTCGGCGACCCGGGCCGCGCTGGGGGCGGTCGCGCTGGTGATCCTGGAGGACCACGTGAGCCGCTGCGTGAAGGACGCCATCACCGTCGGTGAGGGGGAGGCCCGGGCGGCGGAGCTGCTCTCCGCCCTGCGCCGCTACCTCCGCGCCGTGTGAGGAGACCCGTGGCCATGACGAGACGGGCCCTCCTCGTGGGCCTTGCGGGTCTTCTCCTCCTGCTCCTCGCGCCGGCGGCCCACGCGCACGAGGCGGAGGAGGAGGTCCCGGCGAGGGCCCTGGTGAGGCAGGCCATCGCGCTGATCCGGACCCAGCCCGAGCAGGTCGAGGCCATCCTGGACAAGATGGCCGATGCCCTGCAGGCTGAGGATACCGAGGGTGTGGACCTGGCCCTGGTCGAGCGGGCCCAGGCGGCCTTCCGGGCGGGAGACCTCCACCGGGCCCAGGACCTCCTGGAGGAAGCCATCGGCGCACGTCCCCACGGCTCCGTGGGGGCCACCGGGGAGGAGGCAGGGGAGGCCCCGGGGGAGACCGGGGCCGCCGGGCTCCACGAGCGGGCCCTGGAGGGCACGGCCGGGCGCTGGGCGAACACGCCGGAGGCCCTCCTCCTCGCCGTGGCGGGGGTCCTGGCGGCCGCAGGCCTGGTGGTGTCGTGGAGGATGCGCTGATGGAACAGGAGAGCAGGCCCGAGCCGTCTGCCCGGAGGAGCCCGGTCGAGCGATTCCTGGAGGCGCTGGACGAGCGCCTGGGGCTCTCGGGCCTTGCGTACCCGGTACCCGAGCATGCGAACAAGCTCGCCTACAGCCTGGGCGGCCTGGCCCTGGTGAGCTTCCTCCTGCTCCTGGCCACCGGGATCTGGCTGGCCCAGTTCTACAGCCCGATGCCCGAGGAGGCCCACGGGAGCCTGCGACGGCTGATCACCGAGGTCACGTTCGGTGGCTTCCTGCGCTCCTTCCACTACTGGACGGCCATGGCCATGGTGGTGCTGGTCGGGCTGCACCTGGTGCGGGTGTTCGTGTCGGGGTCCTTCAAGAGGCCCCGGGAGGGGAACTGGGTCATCGGGGTCGTCCTGGCCGGCATCACCGCCACCTTCTTCTTCTCCGGGACCGTGCTCAAGTGGGACCAGGAGGCCCTGGAGGCCCTGGAACACAACATCGAGATCAGCGAGGTCCTGGGGAGGTTCGGCTACTGGTTCTCGCCGGAGTTCGGGGGCATCCCCCTGCTGCACCGGCTGTACAGCCTCCACATCGCCATCCTCCCCGCCCTCTTCCTGCTGGTCCTGGCGGGACACCTGCTGCTGGTGAAGCGCCACGGGATCGCCCCCTCGCCGTTCCGTGGACGGCCCGAGCCCGAGCCCACCGAGCCCTTCTCCCGGCACCTCGCGCGGCTCGGCGGGTTCGCCATGGTGCTGGTGGGGATCCTGGGCGCGCTGGCCGTCCTCGCGCCCCCCGGCCACGGGCCGGCACCCGTGGAGGGGATCGAGGTCACCAAGCCCCCGTGGCCACTCCTGTGGCTCTACCCCATCGAGAACTGGGTGGGCGTGTCGGGCATCCTGTGGGGGACCCTGGCCGTCTTCTTCGCCCTGCTGGTCGTCCCCTTCGTGGACCGTGGCGTCGAGCGCCATCCGCTGCGGCGCCTCGGGGTGGTGATCCCGGCGGCCCTGGTCGTGGCCGTGGTGGTCGCGTTGATCGTCTACGCCGCCCTCGCGCCGGTGGCGGCCCACATCGAGGGCTGAGGCGGTGACCGGACGGACGCTCGTGGCCTTCTGGGCAGCGGTGGCGGCGGCCGTCTTCCTCCTCGGGGGCGGGGTGGCGAGCGCGCGGGCGCTCGTCCGGGGGGGAGGGGTCCTCGACCTCGTGCTCCTCGTCGTCTCGGCCGCCGGCCTGTCGTGCGCGCTGTTCGTGGCCGGCCGGATCGTGCTGGTCGCCGCGCGTGTGGAGCGGCGGCGGGCGTGAGGCCCGATACGACGGCGTGTCGTAGAATCCCTGGGCCAGCGAGCCAGCGGAGGGAACCATCCCCAGGTCCAGGCAGCGGACCCGGACCCGTCCCGGGAAGCCCAGGGACAAGGCGGCGCGGGCCAGGGCGCGGGCCACGCAGGCCGCCCAGGGGCGGGCCGAGGCGAGGAAGCTCACGCCGGCGGCCTACCGGAGGCGGCGGGTGCTGGGCTGGAGCCTGGTCGCCCTGGGCGCCGTGGTGCTCGTCCAGCACCTCATCGCCCACATGGGGTTCTTCACCCTGATCTCGCCGGGCTGGGATGACCTGCTGGTCGGCTATCCGCTGGCGGGAGCCCTCGGAGTGGCGGGGGCCATCGTGCTGTCCAAGACCTGACGCCGGGGCGTGCCCCGGGCCGGTCAGCGGCTTCACGCCGGCCCGATCCGGCCTTCACCGGGTGTTCACAGCCGCTGCCTAGCCTCTCCACCGACGCGGCGGCCCCAGGAGTCGCCGCAGAAAGGCACCGGGGAGGTGTGGGGACCGTGGACCGGGTGGAGATGCGGGGCCAGGCGGTTCGGGTCGATCCCCGGGCCGGGCCCGGTCTGATGGCCCTGGCGAGCCGCAGCGTCCTGGCAGGCGGCTTCGCGTCGGCGGCCATGGCGGCCTTCTACGCCGGGGTGGTGGGAGGCCTCTCGGGCTCCCTTCGGCACCTGGTCGAGCAGGTCCGCACCGACTGGTACCTCATCCTGCCCATCGTCGCCGGCTTCGGCGTCCAGGTCGGGCTCATCGCCGAGCTGCGCCGGCGCCACCGGTTGGTCCGCGAGGCCGCGACGGCCGGCGCGGCCGGCACCGGCGCCTCCGCCGTCGGCATGGTGGCGTGCTGCGCCCACCACCTGGCGGACCTCGCACCCTTCGTGGGGGCCACGGCGGCCGCCACCTTCCTCTACGGCTACCGGGTGCCCTTCATGCTCGTGGGCCTGGGGGTGAACGCGGTCGCCATCGCGCTGGCGACCCGCCGCCTGCGCCGGGCCCCCCGCGTCACCGGAGGGGAAGCGTGCGAGCTCGCGTGATCGCGGTGGTCGCCGGCGTGGTGCTGGCGGGCACCGTCTCGCTGGTCGTTGCCTGCGGCGAGGGTGGATCGACCCCGGGCACGCCGGCGAGCCCTTCGCCCCGGGCCTCGCTGCCGGCGCGCACCGTGCTCGCCGGCCCCGTGGAGGTCCGCATCGAACCCATCGAGGTGGACGAGGCGGGCGCCGCCTTCTTGATCACCCTGGACACCCACTCCGTCGAGCTGTCCGCCGACCTCGCCGGGACGTCCCGGCTCCAGGTCGGCGGGGTCGAGTGGGCGGGGCCGACGTGGCAGGGGGACCCGCCCGGCGGGCATCACCGCCAGGGGGTGCTCCGGTTCCCGCCGGGGGGACCCGTGGAGGGAACCGTGCGGCTCGTCCTCGGGGGGCTCCCCGAGCCCGTCGAGGCGTCCTGGCGGCTGGCCTCGAGCTGAGCGCGGCTCCGCCGCCACAGGCAGGCGGCAACGACGGCGATGAGGACCACGGAGGTGAGCTGGGTGCCGGTGAGCCCGAAGGCCCGCACGGGGTCCGTGCGCAGGAAGTCGGTTCCCAGGCGCCCCGCGGCGTATCCCAGGGTGAACAGGGCGATGGCCGAGCCAGGGGCCCGGGGGCGGCGCCGGAACCGCAGCAGCAGGACGAGGAGGGCAGAGGCAATCAGCAGGTCGTAGAGGGCCACGGGGTGGACCACGGCCCCCACCGGGGGTGCCCCGGCGAGGGGGTGGTCGCTCCCGGGGTAGCGGAACCCCCAGGGGAGGGTCGTGGGCTTGCCCAGGTGGTCCCCGATGAGCAGGTCGCTCACCCGTCCGATGGCGATGCCCAGGGCGATCCCGGGCGCCGCCATGTCCAGCATCGGCACGACGGGCAGGCCCGCGCGGCGGGCCACCGGGGCCCCCACGGCCACGGCCCCGATGAGGCCCCCCAGCAGGCTCATGCCGCCCCGCCAGATGGCGAGGGCATCGAGGATCCCGTCCAACTCGCGCCAGTGCCCCAGGACCCAGGCCACCCGCATGCCGACCAGGCCCCCCGCCAGGGCCCACCCCAGCACCCGCCACAGGACCTCGTCGGGGATGCCCCTGGCCCGGGTGGACCCCCGCATGAGCCGGGCCCCGGCCAGGAACCCCACGGCGATGGCCACGCCGTGGGGGCGCAGCATGAGCGGTCCCAGGTGGATCTCGGTGGAGACGGGCCAGGAGATCGCAGAGAGCACGGAGCTGGAGGCTAGGCAGGCCGGGTGACGGCGGTGTGGTGCTTTCGTGAAGGTCCCGTGGAGGCCCTTCCTCACCGGTCCTCCCCGCACCGTTCACCGCTCCTTCACAGACCTCGCCTAGGGTCGGCCCAGAAGGTGGCGACCGTGGACGGACGCGCGGGAGGTGGCGGAGGCGGCGGGCTGCGCGCGGTGCGCCCGGGGTTTTGCCTCCTCATGGGGGTCGCTGCCGTGGGGCTGGTGGCGGCCCCGCTCCTCGGGGCCCCCCTGGTCTCGATCCTGCTGGTCGGGCTGCTCCTGCTCTGCCCCCTCCTGATGTGGGTGCCCTACCGGTCCGTCCGGCGGATCGACGAGGTCACCGGGGATGAGCGGAGCCGCCGTGGTTGAGGTGGTCGTGGTCACGGCCTCCGCCTGCCACCTCTGCGAGGATGCCCTGGAGGCCCTTTCGGGACTCGCCCGTGAGTTCCCCCTCCGGGTCCGGCAGGTCGACATGGGCTCCCCCGAGGGACGGGCCCTGGTGGCCCGGTACCGGCCGGCGATGCCCCCCGCCGTCGTCGTGAACGGCGAGCTGTTCAGCGCCGGGCGCCTACCCAGGAGGAAGCTGCGGCGGCTCCTGGAGGGGGCGGCCTGAGGTGCAGCCGCTCCTCACCGCCGGGTCGGTCCTGGCCGCCTTCCTGGCGGGCGCCGTTGCGCTGTTCAGCCCCTGCTGCATCGTGTTCCTGTTCCCCGCCTACCTGGCGGCGGCGGTGAAGAACCGGCGGTGGCGCCTGCTCCCCCTCACGCTGCTGTTCGCCGCCGGCCTCGCCGCGGTGCTGCTGCCCGTCACGGTCGGGGTGGGGCTGGTGTCCACGGCCCTGGCCAGGTACCACACTCCGCTCTACATTGCCGGCGGCGCCCTGCTGCTCGCCCTGGCGGCCCTGGCGCTCCTCGGCCGCTCCTGGAGCCTGCCCTCCTTCGTCCGGGCGCCGTCGCTGGAGCGGAGCGACTCCGCCGGGGTGCTCGCCCTCGGCGTGTTCTCGGGGGTGGCGTCGTCCTGCTGCGCGCCGGTCCTGGCGGGGGTCATGACGCTCTCGGCGCTGTCCGGGACCCCCGCTGGAGCCGCGTCCCTGGGCCTCGCCTACGTCTTCGGGATGGTGTTCCCCCTGTTCATCATGGCGCTGCTGTGGGACCGTCTCCGCCTGGGGGAGCGCCGGTTCCTGGAGGCGAGGCCGGTGCGGCTGCGGCTCGGGGGACGGACGGTCGCCACGAACACCGTGAACCTGGCCGTGGCCGTCGCCTTCGCGCTCATGGGCGCCGGGGTGCTGGCCCTGGCCGTCGCCGGAAACCCCACCGCCGCCCCCGCGTTCCAGCTCGCCGTCGGCCGGTGGCTCCAGGACGTCTTCGCCCGGGTCGTCGCCCTGGCTGAGCCGCTCCCGGAGCCCCTCCTGGGCCTGACGCTGCTGGCCATCGCCGCGGGGTTCGTCGTCACGGCCCTGCGCGGCCGTCCCGGGAGTCGGGAAGGAGGAAGCTGCCATGAGCACGAAGACGTCGCGTCGGAGGTGGGAGGGCGCCCGGCCCCGGCGACCCCCGACCCAGCAGGGGCCGTCGCCGCCGAGGGCGCCACGGAGGCCGGCCCGAAGGCGCGGTAGGTGGGAGGGTCCCTCCTGGCGGACCCTGGCCCTGATCGGCGTGGCCGGGCTGGGGCTACTGCTCTACCTCGGCAGCCGCTCACCCCGGGGCGGGGCCACCCCCGGGACGGTGGCCCCCCCCTTCACGCTCCCCTCCACGGACGGCGGGGAGGTCTCCCTCGCCGACTACCGGGGGCGGGACGTGTTGCTGTACTTCAACGAGGGGGTGGGCTGCGACCCCTGCTTCTACCAGATGCTGGAGCTGGAGCGGGGCGCCGACCTCCTGGCCCGGGAGGGGCTCACGGTCCTCCCCATCGTCGTGAACCCCCTGGCCGACGTGCAGCGGGAGCTGGCTCGGTTCGGTGTCACGACCCCCTACCTGATCGACGCCGACAAGGAGGTGTCATCGGCCTACGGCGTGCTCGGCACCGGCATGCACGCCCACCTGCCGGGGCACACCTTCGTGCTGGTGGACGGCTCCGGGCGGATCCGGTGGCAGCGGGAGTACCCATCGATGTTCGTCTCCACCGAGGACCTGGTCGCGGCGGTCCGGTCGGCGAGCTGACGGGGGCGGCGGGACCGTGCACCTGCGGCGCATCAAGGTGCTCGCCATCGGCCTCTCGTCGGTGGGGCTGGTGGCGCTGGAGACCGTACGCCACTACGTGCTGCACCCGCTGACCAAACCCGACACGAGCCACGTCCAGGAGCACTTCATCTCGGGGGCCATCCTGTTCGTGGGCGTCATCGTGTTCTCCCTCGCCATCTTCCGGCTCCTCGAGCGTCTCCATGGCCAGCTGGTCGCCGTCAGCGAGGCGGCCATCGCCGTCACGGCCGACCTCTCCGTGGACCGGGTGCTGGAGCGGGTGGCCGAACTGGCCAGGTCGGTGGCGGGAGTCCCCTACGCCTCGGTCCGCGTCTGGGGCGAGCCGGGGAAGACCCTGGCCTCGGGCGACCGCCCGGAGGAGAGCTGGACCCTGGTCCTGCCCATCGTGGTCAAGGGGGAGCGGCTGGGGGAGCTCGCGCTCGCCTCCCCGCGGGGCAGGCACCTGCGCGCGTCCGACCGCAGGGCCCTGGAGACCTTCGCCACGCAGGCCGGCATCGCCCTCGAGAATGCCCGCCTCTTCGAGCAGGTCCAGGAGCTGGTGGCCAGCCGTGAGCGGGTCCGGATCGGGATGGACCTGCACGACGGCGTGATCCAGGAGCTGTACGCCGTCGGCCTGAAGGTGGAGGACGCGGCCGAGCTGGTGGGCCCCGACCCCGCGGAGGCGGCCGCCCTCATGCGTGACGTCGAGGAACGGCTGCGGGGGGCCATCGAGGACCTCCGCTCCTACGTGCACGGCCTCCGGGGGGCCGAGCGCCCCGTCGGCCTCCGCACGGCCCTGGAGCGGCTCGTGGCCGAGTTCCCCTCGGGCCCGCCCACGGTCACCCTGGCCCGCGTGGACCACGTCCAGCTGGGTGGCGTGACGGCGGGCCACCTCGTCCACATCGTCCGGGAGGCGCTCTCCAACGCCCTGCGGCACGCATCGGCCAGCCGTGTGGCAATCCGGGCGGTCGCCGACGGGGGGACCCTCACGGTCTCCGTGGAGGACGACGGCGTGGGCTTCGACCCCGCGGCCCCGTCGGCGGGCCTCGGGCTGCGACACATGCGGGAGCGGGCCGCGTGGTGCGGGTGCGAGCTGAGCATCGACTCGGCACCGGGGCGGGGCACCGTGGTTCGAGTCTGCGTCCCCGGGTCCGTGATCGAGCCGGTCCCCAAGGCGGTGGTCGGGGAGGAGAGCGCGTGAACGAGGTGGCCGTGCTGATCGCCGACGACCACGAGGTGGTCCGGGCCGGTCTGCGCAGCCTCCTGGGTCGGCGGAAGGACCTGCGGGTCGTGGGGGCGGTGGGGAGCGGCGAGGAGGCGGTGCGGCTCGCGCTCGCTGCCCGGCCCGATGTGGTGGTGATGGACGTGCGCATGCCCGGGGAGGGCGGCATCGAGGCATGCCGAGAGATCCGGTCGGCGTCGCCCGGCACCCGGGTCCTCATGCTCACCTCCTACGCGGACGAGGACGCGGTGCTCGCGTCGATCCTGGCCGGAGCCAGCGGCTACCTGCTGAAGAACACGAGCGGCCGGGACCTGGCCGAGGCCATCCTGCGGGTGGCGGCCGGCTACTCCCTCCTGGACCCCGCCGTCACGGGGGTGGTGCTGGCCCGGCTGAAGGCGGACCGGGGGGTGGCCGACGAGTCCCTCACCGAACGCGAGCGCCGGATCCTGGAGCTGATCGCCGAGGGGAGGACCAACCGGGAGATCGGGGAGGCCCTGTACCTGGCCGAGGGCACGGTGCGCAACCTGGTCAGCCAGATCCTGGCGAAGCTGGGGGTCCAGACGCGGGCGGAGGCCGCTGCCCGGTACGCCCGGAGCGGTGAGGGCGGGACATCCGTCACTCGAGATCGTGACGCGGGTCCCTGACGCCCGACCCTGATCGCCTCCCCCTCCGGCGCCCTAGCCTGGGAGCGTGCCCGCGATCACCCGCAGAGACCTCCTCAGGCGAGCCGGGACCACGGTGGCCGGGGGCGTCCTGGCGGCCCTGGTGCCGGGGATCGCCGGTGCCCACGAGGGCGAGCAAGCCGAGCCCCACCGGGAGGGCGCGGGGGAGACGACCGAAGCGACTGGCCAGCGGCGGATACGTCGGTGGGTCATGGTGATCGACCTGCGGGCCTGCGACGGCTGCACGGGCATCGGTCTCCCTCCCCAGTGCACCCAGTACTGCAACTGGGGGCGCTACGTGCCCGAGGGCCAGCAGTGGATCGAGGTCTACGAGGTGTCCCACGAGGAGGCGGCGGCCCATCACTTCCCCGAGGCCCCCCGATCGTTCCTGGCGGCCCCGTGCATGCAGTGCCAGAACGCCCCCTGCGTGAACGTGTGCCCGGTGGGTGCCACCTTCCACACGCCCGAGGGCATGGTCCTCATCGACCAGGAGCGCTGCATCGGCTGTCGGCTGTGCATGGCGGCCTGTCCCTACGACCGTCGGTTCTTCAACTGGGGCGAGCCCGAGCAGCCCGCCTTCGTGCGGAACCTCCCCTACGACATCCGCACGCAGGTCCCGGCGATCCGGGGCACCGTCATGAAGTGCGACTTCTGCACCGAGCAGCTGGCCGCGGGGGGGCTCCCCTTCTGCGTCGAGGGCTGCCCCAACGGCGCGATCTACGTGGGCGACCTCGAGGAGGGGATCGCGACCAACGGTGACCGGATGGTTCGGCTGGCCGACCTCCTGAACCAGGACGGGGTCTCCAGGTACCGGGAGGAGCTCGGCACGGAGCCCCGCGTCTACTACATCCACGGCCACGGGGAGGCCGCGTCGGACGAAGAGGAACGGGGACCGTTCAGGAAGGACCGGCTGGAGTGGCCGTGGAGGACGGTCAACGCCGAGCTGGAGCGGGCAGGCGTCGCCGCTCTGGGGGCGGCCCCCTCGGCCGGGTGAGACGGTGCAGGTCGCAGGGCCGATGGACCCCTTGGAGGATGCGGCGCTCCGGCCCCTCCGCCGCGCGGGGCCCGGCTACTACGGGGTGACGGCGGGCCTGCTGGCCGTCGTGGGCCTCGGCCTCTACGCCTACTCCGTGCAGCTGCGACGGGGGCTGGCGGTGACCGGCATGGCCCCGACCGTGAACAAGATCATGTGGGGCCTGTACGTCACGAACTTCGTGTTCTTCATCGGCATCAGCCACGCCGGGACCCTGATCTCCGCCATCCTCCGGGTCACGCACGCGGGGTGGCGCACCTCCATCACCCGGATGGCCGAGTTCATCACCGTGGTGGCCCTCTCGGTGGGGGCCCTGTTCCCCATCTTCGACCTGGGGCGACCCGACCGCCTGCTGAACGTCCTCCGCTACGGCCGGTGGCCCTCCCCCATCCTGTGGGACTTCTTCGCCATCGGCACGTACCTCGTGGGCAGCATCCTGTACCTGTACCTGCCCCTCATCCCCGACCTGGCCCTCTGCCGGGACCGCCTCGGGCAGGCGCTGCCGGCGTGGCGGCGACGCCTCTACCGCGTGCTCGCCCTGGGGTGGAGGGGCTCCTCGGAGCAGCGCCGACACCTGGCCGCCGCCCTGGGCGTGATGATGATCCTGATCATCCCGGTGGCGGTCTCGGTCCACACGGTGGTGTCCTGGATCTTCGCCATGACGTTGCGGACGGGCTGGAACACCGCCATGTTCGGCGCCTACTTCGTGGCCGGCGCCATCTTCTCGGGCATCGCCACCCTCATCGTGGTCATGGCCATCCTCCGGCGGGTCTTCCACCTGGAGGCCTACGTCACCGAGCGCCAGTTCGTGAACCTCGGCTACCTCATGGCCGCCATGGCCCTCATCGTTCTGTACTTCAACCTCTCGGAGTTCGTGACGGCCGGCTACAAGCTGGAGGGGCGCGAGCCCATCTACCTCCGGGAGGTGCTCACGGGGTCCTTCGCCCCCCTGTACTGGTCCTACGTCCTCCTGGGGCTGGTGTTGCCCGGCCTCGTCGTGCTGATCCGGCGGACCAGGACCGTCGGGATGATCGTGGCGGCCGCGGTCCTGGTCGACGTGGCGATGTGGCTCGAGCGGTACGTCATCGTCGTGGCCAGCCTCCGGGTCCCCCAGATGCCCTACCCGAACCCCGCGGCCTACCTCCCGAGCTGGGTGGAGCTGGCCATCACGGCGGGCGGGTTCGCCCTGTTCGCGTTGATCATCGCCGTCTTCGCCAGGCTCGTGCCGGTGCTCTCCGTCTGGGAGATCCGGGAGCACGCGGCCGTGCTGGAGCCAGTCCCGGCCATCCGGGCCGCCGCCGGGGGAGGAGCGGGCTGATGCCGGCCCGGGCGGTGCCCGCCCCCTCGCGCAGCCTCGTCGTCGTCGTGGCTGCCCTGGCCCTGGCGGTGGCCCTGCCCGGAACGGCCGGGGCGCATGGCGAGGACGAGCACCCCGCCACCGAGGAGGCGCCGCCGGCCGAGGCGACGTCGCCTCCCCGGGTCGGGCGGCGCATGGGGACCGTGCTCGAGGTCCGGCTGCCGGAGGCAGTCTCCCTCGGGGACGAGGTGCGCGTCGGCGCGGTCCTCACGACGCCGGACGGCGAGCCGGTGCGGGGCGCCGCCATCGCCTTCGTGGCGCCCGCCTCGTGGGGGGAGATGTACGGGGGACCCATGTTGCTCGGCACGGCCACCACCGGGCGGGACGGCGCGGCCTGGACGGTGTTCCAGGCCAGGACCGCCGGTCACCTCGAGGTCACCGCTCGCTTCGCCGGGGACGCCGGTCTCCTCCCCAGCGAGGCCCGGGCTGAGCTCGAGGTGGGGGATGGCGGCCAGCTCTACGCCCCGGCCGCTGGGCTCCGGGTCCCGGGGGTGAACGCCTGGTTCCTGGCCGGCGTCATCGCGCTGGTCTGGGGCCTCTACCTGGCCGTCGGCTCCCGCCTGGTCGCGATCGCCAGGGCGGGTGCGGCGCGTGCGGAGGCCGGCGCCGGTGCCTTCGGGGTGCCCGCGGCGGGGGGCGTTCCCGCCGGCCCGGCCACCACCCGGCGCCAGTTCCTGACCGGCCTCGTGCCGGCGCTGGGTGAGTCGGGAATCGCCGCCTTCGGAGCGGGGCTGGTGGCGATCGTCGCCCGCTCGCCGCGCACCCACGGAAACCTGCTCGCGCCGCCGGCCACCGAGCGGTACCGACGCACCCCCGTTGCCCTGGTCGGGCGACGCTCGGGAATGCGGCCCCTCCCGCCGGTGCTGGAGCGGGAGGTGAGCTTCGCCCGGGACGTGTTGCCGATCTTCCTCGCCTACGGCGGCCCCCACGTCGTCCCCCCGGCCAGCTCGCCGCCCCCGGCGGGGCTCCGCCTGGACAGCTACGAGGGGCTCATGGAGGCCGGCGTCGTGGTCCCCGGCAAGCCGGAGGAGAGCGAGCTCGTCGAGCACCTGCTCACCCCCGCAATCCAGATGCCGCCGTCCACGCCCCCCCTGCCGGAGGAGCTCGTGCAGCTCATCGTCACCTGGATTGCCCAGGGGGCCAGGGACAACTAGCTAGCGGGGCCAGGAGCCGCGGCCCCCGCCGCCGGGCCCGGAGGGGGGGGTCATGTCCGGGTCAGATCGGAGGCCAGCCGCTGCGCGAGAACCACCGCACCAGGGGAGCGAAGAGGCGGATCCAGGTGCCGGTGATCATGAGGACGCCGATGGCCACGAGGACGGCGCCCCCCAGGCGCTCGACGGCTCTCCCGTGGCGGCGGAGCCACGCCCAGGCCCCGCCCGCCCGGTCGTAGCCCAGCGCGAGCAGCACGAACGGGATGCCGAGGCCCAGCGAGAAGGCGAAGAGCAACAGGGCTCCCCGCCCCGCCGACTGGGTCGACGCGGCTGCCGTGAGGATCCCCGCCAGGACGGGGCCGACGCAGGGCGTCCAGCCCACGGCGAAGGCCATGCCGAGAGGCAGGGCCCCCGCCGGCCCCGGGCGGACCCGGCGGAGGTCCAGACGGACCTCGCGGTACAGGAAGCGGACGCGCAGGGCCCCCGTGGTCACCAGGCCCGTGGCGACCACGAGGAGGCCCGCCCCTCGGGTCAGGACCTCGCGGTTGCGGAGCAGGAGCCCACCCAGGGCCGAGGCCGTTGCCCCGAGCAGCGTGAACACCACGGCGAAGCCGAGGACGAACAGCAGCGCGGACCCGAGCACGCGCTGGCGCACGGCGAGGGTGCCGACCCCCTCCCCGGCCACGCCGCTCACGTACGAGAGGTAGCCGGGCATGAGGGGCAGGCAGCAGGGCGAGGTGAAGGCCAGGGCACCCGCCAGGATCGCGAGGGCGATGGGCCCGAGGACGCTCACCTCCCCCTCCCCCCGACTGGCCCCTGTCACGTCCCCCGGCCGGCCAGGACGTCCTCCAGGGCGCTGCCCAGGATGGCTCGGTCGATCTTCCCGGTGAAACGGTAGACGATCCGCCCCCCGGGGTCGATGACGAAGGTGGTGGGAAGCCCGATCAGCTCGTAGTCGAAGGCGAGCGTGCCGGCGGGGTCGAACACGCTGGGGTAGGTGATGCCGAACTCGTCTTCGTAGGCTCGGGCGGCCGCGGCGTCGTCGCGGAAGTTGACCCCCAGGAACTGCACGCCCCGGTCCCGGTAGGTCTCCCAGGCCTCCTGGAGGTGGGGTGCCTCGGCCCGGCAGGGGCCGCACCAGGAGGCCCAGAAGTTGAGGACCACGACCTCGCCGGCGTAGTCGGCCAGGGCGATCGTCCCCCCGCCCCGGAGGGCCGGGAGCTCGAAGGGCGGCGCCGGGCCACCATCGGTCCGGGCCACGGCCCGGTAGTCGGCGATGCTGAGGCCCGCGACCCCGGTGGTGCCGCGGGTCTTCAGCTCCCGGAGGCCAACGGTGACGAGGGCCAGGGACACGGCCAGGCCCGCGACGACGGCAACGACCCTCGTCCGGACGATGGCCCGGCCCCGCGGCCTCTTCGGCGGCGCGCCGGCGAGCCGCCTCTGGTCCTGGATCCTCGTCCCTCCCACGCCGGCTCCGCTTGGCGGACAGGCTACTACAGAGCATCGTTAAGTGGCCCTCTCCCGCGCGCCTGGCCCGCCGTGAGCGACCCCTACGGCAGGCACGGCAGGGAGGGGAGGATCGCGGTGGGGAAGGCCGCCGCGAAGACCCGGTCACGCCGCTCCCTGGGGCCGACTGGCGTCGTGGGCCCGGCGGCCCGGGCCTTCGTGTACTCCATCAGGTACCCCGCGACGTCTTCCAGGGAGGCCCCGTTTCTGGAGAGCTCTCGGGTGTTCAGCCAGATCTCCGTGGGGCGGATCTGCTCCACGATGGGCGGCCCCCCCTCTCGGCCGAAGGCGACGTTCAGGTTCTCGCGCAGGCGGGGGACCGAGATCCGGAAGGCGCCGCTCACCTCGGGGTCGTACTGGGTCCCGTGGTCGGCGGTGAGCGCGAGGACCCAGCGACCGCGCCCGACCTGACGGTCCAGGAACCGCACCAGCTCCCGCAGGTCCTGGTCCTGCACCCGCACCGTGTCCCTCATCTCCCGGCTGTTCAGGCTGAACAGGTGTCCCACCTGGTCCAGGGCCTTGTAGTTCACGAACAGCAGGTCGGGGACCTCGTCCCGGCCGAACTCCTCGCGCCGGACCACCTCCTCGACGAGGCGGGTCCGGAAGGGGATCCGGGCCGGGGTGTCGAACCCGTAGCGGACGCGCTCGTCCAGGAAGTCCAGGCCCCGCCACGTCCCGTCGAGGAGGCCGTCGACGGCGTCCACCCGCCCGACGTAGGCCGACAGGGGCGGCAGGTCGTTGACGTAGCCGGGGAGGCGGAACAGGCGAGCGACCTGCGGGGCCAGGGCCCAGGTCGTGCCCTCGGCCCCCTCGTCCCCGCTCGCCACGCGGGTGACCGCGATCTGGATCTCCCCGGCCCGGTCCGGCTGGACCCCCCTCCAGATGCGCAGGAGCTGCTCCCGGGGGAGGGAGCAGGCGACCTCGGCCAGGTCCCGGGGAAGGGGGTCGGGCGGGGAGGGGGCCGTCCCGCGCGGGATCCCGGCGGTCCCGGCGGTCCCGGTGCACGCGGCGGCCGTGAGGGCGGCCGAAACCACGAGGGCGGCCAGGGGCCGCCACCGCCAGCCCGACCCGGCGCCGGGGGGGCGTCGGTCCCCCGGCGCCGCCCGTCGGTCTCCCCGCCGCATGGCCGCAGACACTACACGTGGTCGGAGGGGCCGCGGCGTCCGGCCGGCCGGCGTTGGCGAGATACGACAACCCGTAGTAGCATTCTCCACGTTCGCGCCATGGACGAGCTCGGGATCTCCTCCGGGACCGTGGGTGCCATCGTGGTCGTGGTCGTCCTCGACCTGCTCGCCGTGGTGGTCGTCCTGTCCACCCTCCGCGCCCGGCGGCGCCTTCCGGCCAGCCAGGCCACGGACGCCGGCCGGGGCGGGGCCGGCGGGGGGCCCGGGGACGGACCCGAGCGAGCCGGCCGGGGCCCGGGCTCGGTCTCGCGGCGGGAGTTCTTCCGCCGGTCGCTCGTCACGTCCCTCACCCTGTTCGGGGCCCAGTTCGGGGCGGCCAGCATCGCCTTCCTGTGGCCGAACCTGCGGGGTGGCTTCGGGGCGGTGGTTCACGCCGGCAAGCTGGCGGACATCAAGGCGCAGATCGCCGAGACCGGACAGCCCTTCTACTCGGGCGGCGGGCGCTTCTACCTCGTCCCGTACCAGGCGGCCCCCGGGGCCGAGGTGGACTACGAGGGGATGGGGGTGGCGGCCCAGGGGATCATGGCCCTCTACCAGCGGTGCACGCACCTGGGCTGTCGCGTCCCCTTCTGTGGCTCCTCCCAGTGGTTCGAGTGTCCCTGCCACGGCTCGAAGTACAACACCGCCGGCGAGTACAAGCTGGGCCCGGCCCCCCGGGGGCTGGACCGGTTCCGCGTCCGCATCGAGGGCGAGGAGGTGTTCGTGGACACCTCCGAGATCATCCTGGGCCCGCCCCGGGGGACCGACACCACCGGCAAGCCCATCGCGGGACCCTTCTGCGTGGCTCCAGGGTGAGCCGGGCGTTCGGGCTGCAGGGCCCCGGCGGCCGCGTACGATAGGACGGTCCCGGCGGAAGCGGGGGGTCTGGTGGCACGGCTGACGGGAGAGCTGGGCCCGCTGGAGCGGGCGGTCATGGAGTACGTGTGGGACCGGGGGGGTCCGGTGACCGTCCGCGAGGTCGTGGGCGCCGTCGGGGCTTCTCGGGGCCTGGCCTACACGACCGTGATGACCGTGATGGACCGTCTCTGGCGCAAGGGGTTGCTGTCGCGACGACGGGCGGGACGCGCGTACGCGTATGAGCCGCGAGGGACCCGCGAGGACCACGCCGCGGAGCTGGTCCGGCAGGTCCTGGCCGGGGCCCGGGACCGCCGGAGCGTCCTCCTGGGCTTCCTGCGGGTGGCCTCCTCCGACGAGCTCGCCGAGCTGGAACGCCTCGTGGCGGAGGCGCGGCGGGAGCGACCCGGTGACCCATGAGGGTCGCGGTGGCGGCCGCCACGGCCGCGATCCTCATGGCTCTCCCCGCCCTCCTGCGGGGGACCCTGGTCGCGTACGCGCCCCCCCGCCTGCTCGCGGCCTCCGGGCTCACCGCCCTGACGGGGATCGCGGCTGGCTTCCTCTCCCTCCTGGCGGCGGTGGTGACACCGGAGCCCCTGGCGCCGACGGACGTGGCCCGGGCCGTGGAGGTCTGCGCCCTGGCCGTCTCCCGGTTCCTGCGCCACCCGGTCGGCCACTGGCCTTCCATGGTGGCCGCCGGCCTGCTC
The DNA here is from genome assembly GCA_964449755.1 of uncultured Actinomycetes bacterium. Lineage (GTDB taxonomy): Bacteria > Actinomycetota > UBA4738 > UBA4738 > HRBIN12 > CAYVCH01. The sequence continues at coordinate 7,365 of CAYVCH010000004.1, read as the reverse complement.
CTGGCAGCCCTGGGCCGGCTGCTGGTGGCGGTGGCCCTCACCGCCCGGGACGCCCGCCGGGCCCGGCCGCCCCGGTTCGAGCTGCCGGGGGAGCGGCGGGAGGTCCTCCGGGCCGGGGGGGTCCCGGAGGGCGTCCGCGTGCTGCCCACCGACGAGGTCGCTGCCTACACGACGGGGGTGCTCCGTCCACGGGTCGTGGTGACGACGGGGCTGCTCCGGTCCCTGGGCCTCCGGGAGCGGCAGGCGGTGCTGGCCCACGAGCGCGCGCACGCCGAGCGCCACCACACGCTCGCCCTGTTCCTCTGCCGGGCGGTGGACCGGGCCTTCGGGTTCGTCCCCGGCATCCGGGTGGCCGTGGGGTTGGTGGTGACCGGTCTGGAGGCGACGGCCGACGAGGCCGCGGCGCGGGGGGTGCGGGACCCGCTGGTCGTGGTGCGGGCCCTGTCCCAGGTGGCCGCCCTGGGCGGTGGGATGCCGGCCCCCGCGATGGGCGGAGGCGAGCTGTCCTACCGCCTCCGCCGGCTCAGCGGCGAGGGCGCCTGCGCGAGGTCGCGCCTGGCCGCCGGCGCCGCCGGGCTCCTTGTGGCCTTCCTGCTGGCGCAGGGTGTGGCCTGGTCGGCGGGGCCCCTGGCCGTGGCCACCGAGGTCCGCGCCCTCGGCGGGTACCGGTCCTGCGAGTTGGGGACGGGCGTCGGCTGACCGGGCGGGCCATGGGGCCCGCGGGCTCCAGGGCGAACGGCCTTGATGACCGGGGCGGGCGTGCCCACGCTGGAGGGCGAAGGGAAGCGAGGGGAGCGCCGGTGGGCGGCGCCACGGTACTCGTAGTCGACGACGAGCGGAAGATCCGGGAGCTGGTCCGCTCCTACCTCGAGCGTGAGGGGTACTCGGTCCTCCTGGCCGACACTGGTGCCCGCGCCCTGGAGGTGGTCGAGCGGGCGCGCCCGGACCTCGTCGTCCTCGACCTCATGCTCCCCGACCTGCCCGGTGAGGAGGTGGCCCGGTCGGTCCGTACCCACTCGGACGTTCCCATCATCATGCTCACGGCCAGGGCCGGGGAGGAGGACCGGGTGGCGGGACTCCGCCTGGGCGCCGACGACTACCTGGTGAAGCCCTTCAGCCCCCGGGAGTTGGCGGCCCGGGTGGAGGCCGTCCTCCGCAGGGCCGGCGGGGGGCGGGGCGAGGGCCCCATGTCCTTCGACCAGGGAGGGCTGGTCATCGACCGCGAACGGCGGGAGGTGACCGTGGAGGGCCGGCCGGTGGAGCTCACCCGCAGCGAGTTCGACCTCCTCCTCGCCCTGGCCTCGCGGCCGGGGAGGGTGTACTCCCGGTACGAGCTGGTCACGCGAGTTCAGGGCTACGACTTCGAAGGGTACGAGCGCACCGTCGACGCCCACGTGAAGAACCTCCGGCGGAAGCTCGGCGACGACCCCCGGCGCCCGCGCTTCGTCGTGACCGTCACCGGGGTGGGGTACAAGCTCGGGGTGAGCCCCGATGCATAGGTCCTTTGCCCTCCGCCTGGCCGCGGCCTTCGCAGGGGTGGGCATCGCCGCTGCTGCCGTCACCGCCCTCCTGGTGAACGTGGCCTTCGGCGGGCGGTTCACGAGCTACCTGGAGGGACAACGGCGGGCCCGACAGGGGCAGCTGGTGGCCGCCCTGGCTGACTCCTACCGGCGGACGGGAGGCTGGGAGCCGGCGGAGCTGGCGGCCCTGGGCTCCGCCCTGCTCATGGACTGCGGCACCCTCGCCGTCGAGGACGCGCAGGGGCGGACGGTCTGGTCCCTGCGGGAGGCGGGCGGGATGGCCCGGATGCACCGGGAGATGATGGGCTGCGGGCCCCTCGGCCCCGAGGAGCGGGTGCCGGTGGAGGTGGACGGCACCGTCGTCGGCACCGCCCTGGTCCGCCTGCCCCAGGCCGGGGTCCTCCCCCAGGACGTCGCCTTCCGCGCCTCGGTGAACCGGCTGCTCCTCGTGGGCGGGCTCGTGGCTGGGGCGGCCGCGCTGCTGTTGGGGGTCGTGCTCGCCCGGCGGGCCACGGCTCCGGCGGTGGCCCTCACCCAGGCGGCCAGGGCCCTGGCGGCCGGGGACCGGTCCCGGCGGGTGGAGTACGAGGGCGAGGACGAGCTGGGGGAGATGGCCCGGGCCTTCAACACGATGGCCGACGCCGTCGAGGAGGAGGACCGGCTTCGCCGCGCCTTCGCCGCCGACGTCGCCCACGAGCTCCGGACACCCCTGGCCATCCTGCGCACCCAGATCGAGGGCCTTCAGGACGGGGTGGTCCAGGCGACCCCGGAGGCCCTCGCCTCCCTCCACGAGGAGACCCTCCGCCTGTCCCGCCTCGTCAGCGACCTGGAGACCCTGGCCTCGGCCGAGGGGGCGGGGTTCTCCCTGGAGCGGCGCCCCGTGCACCTGGGGCCGTTGCTGGAGGAGGCGGCCCGGGAGTTCGCCGGCCCCTTCGAGGGCGCCGGGGTGCGGCTCGGAGCGGACCTGCGGGACGTGATGGTGGAGGCCGACCCCACCCGGGTCCGGCAGGTGGTGACCAACCTCCTGTCCAACGCCCTCAAGTTCACGCCGGCCGGTGGGGCGGTCCGCCTCGAGCTCGCCCCCGCCGGCACGGGGGCGGTGATCCGGGTCTCCGACACGGGCCCCGGCATCCCCCCCGACGAGCTGCCCCACGTCTTCGACCGGTTCTTCCGGGGCCGGGGTGCCCGGGCGGGGGGCTCCGGCGTCGGCCTCACGGTGGCCCGGGAGCTGGTCCGGGCCCACGGCGGCGAGATCGAGGTCGAGAGCGCGCCGGGGCGGGGGACGACCTTCACGGTCCGCCTGCCGGGGCCTTCGCACGGCCCACGTGCCCCCTTCACCGACCCTTCACAGCCGCCTGCGATGGTGGGGGCCGAAGGACGGAAGGGACGGTGAACACGATGACGGGACGCTGGCTAGCTGTGGGGATCGCTGCGGGGCTCCTGGCCCTGTCGGGGGCCGGCCTTGCCGCGGCGCGAGGCGGGGCCGGGGACCCCCGGGGGACAGTCCCGGTGGCCGCCGGCCGGGGACCGGCGGCGGCCCGGGACTGGCAGGCCATGCACGACGCCATGGAGGAGTGGCACGCGCGGATGCCAGCCGAGCTGCGGGCCCAGTGTGAGGCCATGCACGCCCAGATGTCGGCGGGCGCCGGCATGGGCCCCGGCATGATGGGCGGGACCGGCTCCACGGGCCCCGGCATGATGGGCGGGACCGGCATGATGGGCGGGACCGGCTCCACGGGCCCCGGCATGATGGGTTCCTGAACCTCGTGCCCCGGGGCCGGCGGTCTCCGCGCCGCCGGCCGCGCGTCAAGTCCCCTTGAGGGCCGGGATCACCCGCTCGCCGAACAGCTCCACCGCCCGGGCGGCCGTCTCGAAGTCCATCCCCGGGTAGTGGAGCCGCACCACCAGGTGGAGATCCCGGCGGGCCCCGAAGGCGTCGGCCAGGGGCCGCAGGGCCCGAGCCACCTCGTCGGGCCGCCCGGCCGGAGTGGACCGGCGGAGGGACTCTTCGTCGGGGGGAATGGGCTCCAGGGCGTCCCGCTCGGGGGTGTCGGCGCCCCTGGCCCAGGCCTCGTAGGTGCCGAGCTGGTGGGCGACGCCCGCCCGCACCACCTCCCACGCGTCATCGTCGTCCCAGAGGAAGGCGTTGCGCAGGACGACCAGGGCCAGGTCCGCCGGGTCCCGCCCGGCCTCCCGCGCGCCGGCCTCGGCCTGGACCAGTGCCGTCCGGATCTCCTGGGCGGCGGTGGCGTCGGTGATGTAGCCGTCGGCCAGCCGGCCGGCCCGCCGCGCCGCCCGCGGTGCGTAGCCTCCCAGGTAGATGGGGGGCCCGCCGGGGCGGGCCGGCGGGGGCGTGACCCGGACTCGGTCGAACCGGAAGATCCGACCCCGGAACGAGAACCGCCGCCCAGTCCAGGCCCGCCGGAGGACCTCGATGGCCTCCACGGTCCGCGCGAGCCGCTCGGCCACGGGGACCCCGAACATCCGGAACTCCTCCTCCCGCCAGCCGATGGCGAGGCCCAGGAGGAGGCGGCCACCGGAGAGCTGGTCGACGACGGCCGCGTCCTCCGCCAGGCGGAGGGGATGGTGGAGGGGGGCGAGGACGACACCGGTGCCCAGGAGGATCCGTTCGGTGGCGACGGCCATGGCGCCGAGCACCGGCAGGAGCGAGGGGAGGTAGCCGTCGGAGCTGCCGTGGTGCTCGCTGACCCAGGCGGAGTCGAAGCCCAGGGCCTCGGCGAGGCGGACCAGCTCGACCGCCTCCCGGTACTCCTGGGCGAAGGTCCGGCCCGATCCGGGTGGGACCTGGCCGGTGAAGAGCCCCAGGCCGACGCGGACGGTCATGGGCGAACGCTACCGGCCGGGCCCCCGCGCCTCAACCGGGCGGCGATCCGGGGACGGCCGGTCGGTTGACAATGAGAATCATTCTCGAATACCTTCCCGGCGTGGGCTGGTTGCGCCCCGCCGCGTTCCGCCCGCGGGCGCCCGTGGCCCTCGGGCTGCTCCTGCTCCTCTCCCTCCCTGCCTGCGGCGGAGGTGGGGACGCGCGCCCGCGGGTGGTCGCCGCCGTCTACCCCCTCGCGTGGGCGGCGAGGCAGGTGGGCGGTGGCCGCGTGGTCGTCGCGGACCTCACGCCCCCCGGTGGTGAGGCCCACGACACGACCCTCACGGCCGCGCAGCGGGCCGACGTCCAGACGGCGGCCCTGGTCCTGCTCCTCGGGCGGTTCGGTTTCCAGGCCGAGGTCGAGCGGGCCTCCCTCGACGCGGAGGGCCTCGTCGCGGACGTGACCAGGGGGATGGACCTGCTCCCCGGCGGCGGCGAGCTCCCCTTTGACCCCCACGTGTGGCTGGATCCGGCCCGGATGGCCGACGCGGTGGCCGCCGTGGCCGACGGCCTGGCCACGGTCGATCCCGACGGGGCGGCCGTCTACGAGGCGCGGGCCAGGGACGTCGCGACGGAGCTCGCCGACCTCGACGTCGCCTACCGGGCGGGCCTCGCCGAGTGCCGGTTCCGGGCCTTCGTCGCAAGCCACGAGTTCTTCGGCTACCCCGCGGCCCGGTATGGGCTCGAGCAGCTGGGCCTGCGGGGGCAGGACCCGCAGAGCGAGCCGAGCGCCGTCAGGGTGGAGCGGGCCCTGGCGGCCATCCGGACGGGCCGAGCGGCACCGGTGGTGTTCTACGAGGCCACCGGGGAGGGCCGGCGGGTGGCGGAGGCGGTGGCGGCCGACGCGGGGGCCGCCGCGGTCCCCCTGTCGGCGCTGGAGGCGCCGCCGGCCCGGGGGGACTACCTGTCGGTCATGCGGGAGAACCTGGAACGGCTCCGGGAGGGGCTGTCGTGCCGGTGACCGTGGCTCTGGAGGGGGTCCGGTTCGGCTACGGCGCGACGCCGGTCCTGGACGGCGTGGACCTGTCCCTCGATGCGGGGGAGCTGGCGGTCCTGGCCGGCGCCAACGGCAGCGGCAAGTCCACCCTGCTGAAGCTCTGCGTGGGCCTCCTTCGGCCCGACGCCGGAGTCATCCGGCTGCTCGGGGGCTCCCCTGCCGACCCCGCGGTGCGCCGGCGTGTGGGGTACGCGCCCCAGGGGCTGCGGACGGCGACGAGCATCCCGGTGTCCGTGGCTGAGGTGGCGGCGGCGGGGCTGGCCGCGGCCAGGGGTCTCGCGCGGCCCCTGAGCCGGCAGGACCGTGAGCGGGTCCGGGCCGCCCTGGAGGCGGTGGGCCTGGGGGAGCTGGCCGGCGAGTGCCTGTTCGAGCTGTCCGGCGGCCAGCAGCAGCGGGCCGTCCTGGCCCGGGCCCTGGTGGGGGACCCGGCGGTGCTCTTCCTCGACGAGCCCACCACGGGCATCGACCCCCACGTGCGCCCGGCCATCGTGGCCGAGCTGCGCCGCCGGGCCGACGCCGGCGCCACGGTGGTGGCGGTCTCCCACGACCCCGACGACTTCCACGAGTCCTGCGACCGGATTCTGGTCATGGAGGCAGGCCGCCTGCGCCAGCTGACCCACGAGGAGTTCCACGTGCACGTCGAGGCCCTCGGGCAGGCGCCGACGGGTCCCTCGGGAGGCGGCCGGTCGGCGGGGGAGGCGGGGCCGTGAGCCGGCTCCTGGCCGAGTTCGCGCTGCGCGCCTTCGCGGCCGGCGCCCTGGTGGGCGTGGCGGCGCCGGTCGTCGGGAGCTTCCTGGTCCAGCGCCGGCTCTCCCTCATGGGCGACGGGGTCGGCCACCTGGCCTTCGCCGGCGTCGCGCTGGGGGTCGTGCTCGGCATCTCGCCGCTGTGGGGGGCGTTGCTCGTCGCCCTCCTGGGCATCGTGGCGCTGGAGGTCCTCCGGGCCCGGGGGCGGCTGGCGGGCGACCTGTCCCTGGCCCTCGTCTTCTACCTGGGCATCGCCCTCGGCTCGGTGCTGCTGTCGGCGGCGGGGCGGTTCGACGCGTCCGCCCTGGCCTTCCTCTTCGGGAGCATCCTCACCGCGACCTGGGCCGACGTCGCGGCCGTGGGCGCGCTCTGCGGGCTGGTCGTGGGGGTGAGCGCCCTGGCCTACAAGGAGCTGCTGGCGGTGGCCCTGGACGAGGAGACGGCCCGGGCCTCGGGCCTTCCGGTGGACGCCCTGAACCTCGTGCTCCTCGTGCTGGTGGCGCTGCTGGTGGCGGCGGGCATGCGGGTGGTGGGGCTGTTGCTCATCGCGTCCCTTCTGGTGGTGCCGGTGGCCGCCGGCTCCCGCCTGTCCCACTCCTTCAGGGGCTCCGTGCTGTGGGGGGCGGCCATCGGGCTGCTGTCGAGCCTGGTGGGTCTGGCCGCTGCCATCGGTCAGGGCACCGTGGCGCCGGGCGGCGCCATCGTCCTCACGGCGGTGGCTCTGTTCCTGGTGGCCTCGGCCCTGGGCCGCCGGGCCGCCCGGCGCCACCCGAGGAGGGTGGGCCCGTGAGCCCGGCGGCCAGGCTCCAGGCCGCCGGCCTGCGCTCCACTCGCCAGCGCACGGCCATCGTCGAGGCCCTGGGGCGGGCCGGCCGGCCCCTCACGGCCCAGGCCCTCCACGCCCGGCTGACCCGCACCGGCCCGGGACCGGGACTGGCCACCGTCTACCGAACCCTCCAGGCCCTGGCCCAGGCGGGGCTGGCCCGGACCTTCGACGCCGGCGAGGGGGAGGTCGCGTACAAGCTGTGTGAGCCCGGCCACCACCACCACCTGATCTGCGAGCGGTGCGGCCTCGTGGTGGAGATCCCCTCCTGCGAGGTGGAGGACTGGGCCGCCCAGGTGGCGCGCCGTCGGGGCTTCACCCTCTCCTCGCACCAGGCCGAGGTCTTCGGGCGCTGCGGCCGGTGCCGCCCCCCGCCGGGGCGGGCGCGGGCCTG
>CAYVCH010000003.1:19295-30190 GCA_964449755.1 uncultured Actinomycetes bacterium | reverse complement strand
CCACGCTCCCTCTGGGTCTCGGCATGGGCGAAGGCGAGCCCGACCCGGGTACGCTCCCAACCTGACCCCCCGCGGACCCGCGTCGGCGGGGCGCGGTGCGCGGCATGTGGTGGATTCGGAGACCGTCCGCGCTGCGATGATCCGCCCGTCCTTCGGTCACCACCTCGGCGGGCCGAGGAGGCGGCCGTGGGCTGGGAGACCGGTCCGGCCCGACGGCAACCGCTACCGCCCGCCGCCGGGCCAGCTCACGAAGGGCATGTTCACGACCGCGTCCGTCGCCTCGACCCGGACCTCGCCCCGGCCCTCGGCGGCGGTCACCTCCTGGGCGGAGCGGAGCACCCTCGGCCGGGCGCCCTGAACCCAGGTGACGAGGCTCACCCGGCGCAGCGGGCTGTACCCGGGGTCCCCCGGGGCGCTGTCGAAGACGTCGGGCTGGAACCCCAGGGGGCCTCTGCCCCGGACACCGTTCGCGAACACGTAGACGTCGGCCAGGCTGGCCTCGGGGAGGTTCGAGAGCCCGGGGACCACCAGCACGGGGGAGCCCGTCATGCCGGTGAGGGTCCGCGCCACCTCGGGGTCGGAGGCCTCGGTGTGCACGAACGAGACCTCCTGGCCCCGGTAGAGGCCCTCGACCGGTGGCATCGGGCCGCCCCGGCCGTAGGTCCACCAGGCGCCGGTGCCGAGGGCGAGGGCCACCACGCCCAGCGTCACCACGATCCAGGCCCAGACCGGCAGCGTGCCCGCCCGCTGCTGCCACCACCGGGCCGGCTCCTCCTCGGCCGCCCCGACCCGGTCATCGACCTTCGCCGTCATGGCTGCCCCGGCGTGCCTTCCTCGACGCGGGCCGCGACCTCGTAGCCCATCCCTCGCAGGCGGTCGCGGATCTCGCCCTCGGAGACCCTGGCCCGGACGCGGACCACCTCCACGACCCCGCGTCCGTGGTCGGCCGCCACGGATCGAACGCCCTGGATCCCCGAAAGGGCGTCCTCGATCCGCTGGGCGCAGCCCGCGCAGTGCATGCCCCGGACCTGCAGGTGGAGGACCGCCTCCTCGCCCCGGGTCCCTTCCTCGGGACCGGCCTGCGCCTGGGGTTCGGGGCTCGGGGCCACGGTCGCGCGTCGCAGGAGCCGCCCGGCGAAGGAGTTGGCCAGGACCAGGGAGACGCTCGACACCATGGCCACCATGGCCCACACGGGGTGGACGAGGCCGGTCACCGCGAGGGGGACGCCCACGCCGTTGAAGGCGAAGGCCAGGGCGAGGTTCTGCTGGGTCTTGCGGTACGAGCCCTTCCCGATCTCGTAGGCCTCCACCACCGCGCCCAGGCCCTCGCCCATGATCACGACGTCGGCGGACTCGATGGCGATGTCGGTGCCCGCCCCGATGGCGATCCCCACGTCGGCCTGGGTGAGGGCCGGGGCGTCGTTGATGCCGTCGCCCACCATGGCCACCCGTCGACCCTCCTCCTGGAGCTCGCGGATCCGCTCGGCCTTCTCGCCCGGGAGGACCCCGGCGAGGACGTCCTCGATCCCCACCTCCGCGGCCACGGCCCGGGCGGTGCGCTCGTTGTCGCCGGTGATCATGACCGGCGTGAGGCCCGCCTCCTTCAACCGCCGGACGGCTGGGGCGGCGTCCTCCCTGGTCGTGTCGGCGATCCCGATCAGGCCGAGCAGCTGCGTCCCGCGGGCCACCCCCACGACGGTCTGGCCCCGCTCCTCGAGGCGGGGGAGCTCCTGCCCGCAGCCCCCGGGATCGACCCCGCGGTCGGCCAGGAAGGGGAGCTTCCCCACCAGGGCCCGCTCGCCCTCCACCTGGGCCTCCACCCCCTTGCCCGGGTGGGCCTGGAAGTCCCGGGCGGCGGCCACGGCGATGCCCCACTCCTCCGCGGCCCGCGCCACGGCGCGGGCCAGGGGGTGCTCGCTCGCGGCCTCCGCCGCCGCGGCGAGGCGGAGGACCTCCTGCTCCTCCGCCGGGCCGATCGGGACCACGGCCTGGACCCTCGGCTCGCCCCGGGTGATGGTCCCCGTCTTGTCCAGCACCACGTGGCTGAGCCCGGGCATCACCTGGAAGGCCTCTCCGGAGCGCATGAGGATGCCGCGCCGGGCGGCCTCGCCCCCGCCCCGGATCATGGCCAGGGGCGTGGCCATCCCCAGGGCGCACGGGTAGCCCATGACCAGCACCGCCAGGGCCGCGAAGGTGGCCCGGGTCGGATCCGGCGGGTCCCCCAGGAAGACCGGCAGGACCGTCCAGGTCCCCAGGGCGAGCGCGGCGAAGGCGAGGACCGCGGGGACGTAGGACTTGAGGATCCGGTCGACCAGCTGGAGGATCCCCGGGCGGAGGGACCGGGCCTCGTCGATGGACCGGGCCACCTGTGCCAGGAAGGATCCCTCGCCGGCCCGGGTCACCCTGACCAGGAGCGTGCCGGTCTGGTTCACCGAGCCCCCGATGACCTCGTCTCCGGGCACCTTCTCCTCGGGGATGGACTCGCCGGTGACCAGGGCCTGGTCCACGGCCGAGGCCCCCTCCACCACCTCGCCGTCGACGGGGACCCGCTCGCCCGGCCGGACCCGGACGAGGTCGCCGACCCTCACGTCCCGGGTGGGCACCTCCTCCTCCCGCCCGTCCCTGACGACCCGGGCGGTGTCGGGCTGGAGGTCCAGGAGCCTGCGCACGGCCTGGGAGGAGCGGGTCCGCACGAGGAGGGACGTGTACCCCGAAAGGACGTGGTAGGTGGTGATGAACGTGGAGACGGCGAAGAAGTCCCCCGCGGGGAAGGCCGGGCTGACGAAGAGCCCCAGGTACCCTCCGGCGAGCCCGCCGAAGGCCCCGAGCTCGAGGAGGACGTGCTGGTTCAGGATCCCCCGCCGGAGCGAGGGGAGGGCCATCCGCTTGATGTGGAAGCCGGGGCCGAACATCGTGAGCAAGGCGAGGCCCATGAGGACCCAGGGCATGAGGGGGAACCTGAACAGCGCGAGCCACTTGCCGAGGAGCATCAGCAGGAAGCTCGCCGCCGAGTAGGAGGCGGCGAGGAGCAGCTTGGCGCGGGCGTCGCGGAGCTCCTCCTCTTCCTCCTCGAAGCTTCGGACCTTCTCCGGGTCCCGGTAGGTGTAGCCCAGGTCCCGGAGGGTCTTCCGAAGCCGCTCCTCGCTCACCCGGCGGGGGTCGTAGCGGACGAGCCCCTCCTCGTGGGCGAGGGACACCCCGACCTGCTCCACCCCCGGGATCCGCTGGTAGGCCCGGGTGATGGTGCTCACGCAGAAGGAGCAGGACATCCCCCCGATCTTCATCCGAAGCGTCGAGAGCTCCTGCTCGTCCCGCTGCCGGGCCCTGGCCATCTCGCCTCCCTCCTCGCCCTGCGCGCCTCGGCTCCCAGGTCGTCTCCGGAGCCACCTGAAGGGAGGGTAGACCTTCCAGTCCGCTGGAATGTCAACCCCACGGGCCTGGGAGGTCGGCGCGTCCGCTGCCCGGCCGGGACGTGGCCGCCCCGCTGGGCGCCGGTGGGGTCACGAGGCGGACGTCGCGGCCCGCGCGGTCGGCACCGGGCGCGGCCTGTTGGAAGGCGCGCTTCCGACCCGGGGGGTGGCGATCGGTCACCGTCGGAAGGGTGCGAGGTGGCCGTCGCGGAGCTCCATCCGGAGGTCGGCCAGCTCGGCGAGGCGCTCGTCGTGGGTCGCCACCACCACGGTCTTCCGCCGGTCGTGGGCCAGCGCGCCCAACAGCCCGACGATCTCCCTCCCGGTCTCGCTGTCGAGGTTGCCCGTCGGCTCGTCGGCCAGGACCACCGCTGGGTCGTTGGCAAGGGCGCGGGCGATGGCGACCCGCTGCTGCTCCCCTCCCGAGAGCCGGCCCGGCCGGTGAGCGGCCCGCTGCCCCATGCCCACGGCCTCGAGGAGCTCTCGGGCGCGGGCCTCCCGCTCGCGGCAGGGTGCGCCGGCGAACTCCATGGGCAGGGCCACGTTCTCCAGGGCCGAGAGGTTCGGGATGAGCTCGAAGAGCTGGAAGACGAACCCGACCTTCTCCCGCCGGAGCCGGGTGAGCTCGGCCTCCGACAGGGTGGAGAGGCCGACTCCGTCGACGTAGACCTCCCCCCTGCTCGGGCGGTCCAGCGCCCCGAGGAGGTTGAGGAGGGTCGTCTTCCCGCTCCCCGATGGGCCGACGATCGCGGCCAGGGTCCCCCTGGGCAGGGTCAAGCTCACCTCCTCGAGGGCCCGGATCACGCCTGACCCCATCCGGTATTCCTTGGTCACCCCCTCGGCCCGCAGGCTCGCTGGCTCACTCATGGCGGATGGCCTCCGCCGGACGCAGGCCCACGGCCCGGCGGACCGGGTACAGGCTTCCCAGGATCGCCACCACCAGCGCGACCCCGGCCCCGAGGACCACCCCCTCGAAGGAGACGCTCGCCGCCGCCCGGACCCCCACGACGGAGAGGGGGTCCGTGGCCCCGTGGAGCGCCTGGGCGGCGGCCGTGGCGACGGGGGGCAGAAGGAGCTTGGTGAGCGCCGGGCCGGCCAAGACGTACAAGACGGTGCCAAGGAGTCCCGCCATCGAGCTCAGGCCGAGGGCCTCCCCCACGAACTGGCCCGCCACCTCCCCGTTGGTGGCGCCCAGGGCCTTGAGCACACCGATCTCCCGGGTCCGCTCCCGGCTGACGAGGGCCATGACGAAGGCCACGAGGAGCCCGGCGACCGCAAGGGCCAGGCCGGCCCCGAGCGTGGCGTTCCCGCCGAGGATCGCCAGGGTGTCCGCGAACCGCCTCGCCTGGTCCTGGCCGCTGATGATGTCCGCCCGCCCCGCGAAGGCCAGGCGGAGATCCCGCTCGACCTGGTCCACGTTCCGAACCGAGTCCACCGTGACGAAGACGTGGCTGGCTCGTCCGGGCTGGCCGAAGCCCCACTGGGCGACGTCGAGGGGGAGGAACACCTGGCTGTCGCCGAAGGCGAAGCCCGACTCGAAGATCCCCACGACCTCCAGTCGAAGCGGCCGGATCTCGGCGTCCGCGCTGCCCCGGTCCTGAGGCGCGATGCGACGTGGGGGGAGGAGGAGGGTGTCCCCCACCTCGAGGTCGTACTGGTCGGCGAAGAGCTTCCCGACCACGGCGACCTGGCGCCCGACATCCTCAGGCTGCAGGAACCGCCCGGCCACCAGCGTCGGCTTCCCGACCTCGCCGTGGCTCGCCACCCGCGGGGTCGCCCCGGGCTGCATCCCGACGAAGACGCTTTGGGCGATGGGGCGGGCGGGGTCGGTGGTCCTCTGGAACAGGTACGGCTCGACCCTGCTCACGTGGGGGACCCGCCGTGCCGGCTCGAAGAAGGTCTCGGGGAGCGCCTGGGCCCCCACCCCCATGCCGGTCGCTCCCTTCGCCCGGACCTCGATCAGGTTCCCCACCTCCGCGCCGAGCTGCCCGACCCGCTCCCGCACGCCTCGGGCGGCCTCCAGGAGGCTCACCCAGATCCCGATCCCGAGCGCGAGGATCAGCACGACGAGGACCGAGCGGATGGGGTTCCTGCCGAGGTTGCGCAGCCCCCGCCTCATCGCCTGCACCGCCCGCCTCCTCCTATCAAGGCCCGGATGGCCTCGGCCGGCCGCATCCGGGCCGCCCGGCGGATCGGCAGGACGCTCCCAAGGGCGCTGGCCGCCATCCCCACCAGGACGCCCGCCGCTGCCACGCCCGGGGATGGCCTGACCGGATCCCCCAGTCCCTCCGGGGTGCCCACCAGGGCCCCGGCCAGCCGTCCACCCCCGAGCGCCGTCAGACCGACGCCGACCACGCCTCCGAGGAGCCCGAGGGCCAGGGCCTCGGCGAGGGACTGGACGGCGACCAGCCGGTCCGAGGCCCCCAGGGCCTTCAGCACCCCCACCTCACGGCGTCGCTCCCTCGCGACCAGGGCCATGGTGAAGAAGGCCACGAGTCCCGCGGCCAAGACCGCGACCAGGGACGCGAGGAGACTCGAGGCTCGGACGGCCTCGAGGGAGTCGGCCACGCGGCGGGCGGGCGCCCGGACGCTGAGCACGTCCGCGCTTCCGCCCAGGAGCCTCCGGAGTCCCGCCTCGACCTCGGGAACCGCCGTCGCCGAACGCGCCCGCACCCAGAGGTTGTCCACCTCCCCGGGCCGCCCCAGGACCCCCTGGAGCACCCTGAGTGGGACGAAGACCTGGTTGTCGGGGAAGACCACCCCGCTCGCCACCACGCCGACCACCCTGGCCCGGAGCTCGGATCGGGGCAGGGCGCCGGTGGCCCCGAGAACCTCCGCAGGGATCACGACCTCGTCTCCGAGCCCGACCCGGTACTGGGTGGCGAACACCTGGCCGACCACGGCAACGGCCTCGGCCGCGTCCTCCGGCCGGAGGGGGCGGCCCTCGATGAGCCGGGGGAGGACGCCGAGGTAGCCTCCGAGGGCCATGGGACGGAGGGGGGCGCCCGGGGCCACCCCGTTCACGGCGCTCATCTGGAAGGGCTTCCGGAGGTCCTGGAAGAGCCACCGCCGGTACGCATCGACCCCCACCACGCCGGGGAGGGAGGCGATGCGGGGGACGAGGCCCTCGGGGAACCCTCGGGCCGGCCCGCCCGAGAGCACCCCCGAGGGTTCACCTGGATGAGCGTGGCTGCCTCCCGCTCCAGCCTCGAGGCCTGGGCCTCGGTCGCCCGGCCCGTCTCGGTCGTCGCCACGAAGACCCCCGTCGCCAGGGCCACGATCCCGGCGGCGAGGGCCGACCGGACCCGCCCCCTGAGGAAGTTCCGGAACCCTCGCCGGATGCTCCCGAACATCGCCTACCGCGCCGCCGGCCGGATCTCCAGGGGCGTCGCGACCGCCTCGGCCACCGCCTTCCCGAGCGAGGCCCGGTCCAGCCGGGCGCGGACCACCGCGCCGCTCAGGGACCCCCCGAGCCCATAGACTCGTCGGGCGACGTCGAGGGGCATGATGAGGCCCGCATCGAGTGGCCTTCCGGTCTCGAACTCCCCCACGACCGTGACCTGGATCCCCCCGACCTCGACCGGCGTCGGGTGGCCCATCCCGCTCACGAGGAAGCCGTCGGTGGACCTGTGGGTCTCGGCCCAGCGTCTCCCGGCGATCGCCACCGGTTGGTCCGCCTCCTGGGGGGTGAATACCCGGCCCCACCGCAGGGCCGGGGCGATGGCGACCAGCCGCCCCCCGTCCACGGCGAAGACCTCGCGGCCTGGGGTGAGGCCCTGGGCCGGTCCGCCCTGGCCGCGGGTGATCACCAGGAAGCCCTGGACCTCCACGACCCCGGGGAGGCCCTCCAGCTTCTGCAGGACTCCGGCGTCCAGCCCCTCTGCTGAAGCAGGCAGCAGCACGTAGACCGCGCCCTTCAGGGGGGTGCTTCGGGTCGGCCCCTGGGCCAGGGCCCCATCGGGCGCCGCCTGCTCCGACCCGTGGGGGGCCATGGCCGGACCGCCGTGGTCCATGGCGCCCCGAAGGGCGGCGAACCCCGCCACCGCCGCCCCCACGAGGACGGCCATCCCGATGGCGAGGGCCCAACTCATGGCCGGACCCATGCCACCCACCTCCTCACGGGGGCACCGGCTACCCCTCGCACCCGCAGGTGCACCCGTGCTCCACGCACCCGCACCCGCAGGCGGCCTCCGTCCGCGGGGCCTCCCGCACCGGCTCGGTCTCGGTCGCTGGGGCGCAGCACCCACAGGTGCAGGCGCTCGGCTGCCCGGCGAGCCGTAGGTGCTCCGTCACGTTCGCCACGACCCATCACCTCCTTCCAGGGACCGACCGGGGCTCGGCGCACATGCACAGCGCCTCGTCGCACCGGTGCCCCCCGTCCCTCTTGGCCAAGAGCCGCTCGAGCACGCCCCGGAGGGTCTGCTGCAGGCTCTGGAGCTCCGCGATCCGCTGCTGGGTCTCGGCGAGCTTGCCCTGGACGAGGGCGGCCAGCCGCGGGTGGTTCTCCCCGCAGCAGCCCTCGGCCACGTGGAGGAACTCCTTGGCCTCGGCCAGGCTCAACCCCAGGAGCTTCGCCCGGCGGACGAACTCGATCCGTCGCAGGGCCTCCTCGCCATAGAGCCTGTAGCCGGCGGGGCTTCGAGCCGCCGGCTCCACCAGTCCCAGGCTCTCGTAGAGCCGCAGGGCCTTCCGGCTGAGCCCCGTCCGGCGGCACACCTCCACGACGGTCATCGGTCCCTCGCGCTCCATCCCGGTGGCACCGTACAACCTTGCCCCTGGGGCCAGGTCAAGCCGTCGCGCCACCGTCTCGAGGCCGCCGGGCTTCCCCGGGTCCCGGAGGACCCACCGGAGGTCCCGGGAGGCCTGAAGCCGGGGTGACCCTTGCGAGGCGTAGACTTTCCAGTTGGATAGAAGGTCATGGCCGCACGGCGAACGCCCGGAGGCCCGCAGGGGGTCTCGGGCGTCGGCGCTTGATCCTCTCGCCGGCTGGACGGTCTGGGAGGGCGCCGCGGCGGCCGCTCCGAGGGGGACGAGGCACATGCGCATCGGGGAGCTGGCGGGGCGGCTGGGGCTCAACCCCAGGACCGTCCGGTTCTACGAGTCGATCGGGGTCCTGCCGGAGCCTCCGAGGACGCCATCGGGCTATCGGGACTACGGCGAGGGCGACCTCGAGCGACTGCGGTTCGTGAAGCTCGCCCAGTCCCTGGGGCTCACCCTGGACGACATCCGCGAGGTCCTCGCCCTCCGGGACCGGGGCCAGGCCCCGTGCGCCTACGTCCGCCGGGTCATCGAGGAGCAGGCGGCCGCCATCGACCGGCGGATCGAGGAGCTTCGGCGGATGCGGGCAGAGCTAGGCCGGCTGCAGCGGGTCGCCCGGCGCCTCCCCGAGGCGTCCCCCGCGGACGGCTGCGTCTGCCACATCCTCCAGCACGGGGACGCCGCCCCCCGGCCCGCCGGCGCGGCGGAGGGCCTCCTGCCCCGGGCTCCCCGGCGGGGCCGGGCGCCCGCCGGGGGAGCGGGCAAGCGGTCGTGGCTCCGGGAGGGCCGAGAGGACGGGAAGGAGGAAGGAGCGTGGCCAGGACGCGGGTGGCAGCCGAGCGGCCGTGGGAGCGGGTGGTGGGGTACTCCCGGGCCGTCCGCGTGGGGAACCTGATCGAGGTGAGCGGCACGGCCGCGGCGGCCCCGGACGGCACCGTCCTCCACCCCGGGGACGTGGAGGGGCAGACGCGGGAGGCCCTGCGGATCATCGGCGAGGCCCTCGGCGAGCTGGGGGCCTCCTTCGAGGACGTGGTCCGGACCCGGGTCTTCCTCGCCGACCCCTCCCGGTGGGAGGAGGCCGGGCGGGCCCACGGTGAGGTCTTCGGAGAGGTCCGGCCGGCGACCGCCTTCATCGGCGCCGCCGGCTTCGTCGACCCGGGGATCCTCGTGGAGGTGGAGGCCACGGCGGTGGTGGAGGGCCGAGCGGGCTGACCTCGCCGCCGGTGGCTGGGCCGAGGGCCCGGGGCTCAGGAGGGCAGCCGCCAGAACTCGCCGGCCCGCACGGGGATGCGCTCCACCGTGCCCGCGGCGGCCAGCCGCTCCAGCTCCTCTCGGGTCTCCTCCGTGGGCTGCTGGAGCAGCTCGGACAGCTCCCGCGTGGTGAGGGGCCCGTAGGCGTCGAGCAGCTCGCCGGCTCCCCGCGGCAGGTGCTCCACCAGGTCCGGGGCGAGGCGCCGGAGCACCTCCCGGTAGGTCTCGAAGGAGCGGTGCCCCACCAGCAGCACGGGCCGGTCGGCACCGGCCACCACCAGGGGCCCGGCGGGGGAGAACAGCAGGGTGGGGAAGCCCGTCACGCCGTAGCGCCGGCACTCCGAGAGGTCGGCCTGGAAGGCCCGTTGGGCGTCCCCGGCCTCGAGATGGGCCTGGAACCGGGCGAGGTCGAGACCCGGGACCTCGTCCGCGAGCTCCAGGTAGACGGCGGGCTCCGACACGATGCGGCGCTCGGTGAGGGCGGCCCGGCGCATGCGCCTGAGGTACGCCTCGCCCACCTCCTCTCCCTGGAGCTGCGCGGCCTTCACGGCGGTGCAGGCGGGCCAGGTGGAGAAGTGGGGATCGGTGATGTCCTCCATGAGCCGCTCGTCGATGGGCTGGCCCGAGCGCTCGCTCACCATCCGCCAGTGGGGGGCCACCTCGGCCGTCGTGCGGATGTCGTTCAGGCTGTCGTAGAACTCGGCCATGTCCCGCACCAGGCCGCCCATGACGTAGCGGATGCGGACCTGCTCCCGGTAGGTCTCGCGGATCCGGTAGAGGGCCGGCTCCGTGGCCCAGCACCAGGAGCAGTAGGGGTCGGTGAAGTAGGTGACCTCAACCCGCACCCTCGTCCTCCACGGTCTCACCCGGCCCGCACCAGCCCCCCACGTCGCAGGCCTCCCCGCCCTCGTCCCGGAGGACGGGAGCGGGTTCCCGCTCGGCCACCACCACCCACGAGCCGCCCTCGTCGGAGGGCGCGTGGACCTCCCGGAGCCCTCCGTCCCTGAGCCACCGGCGGGCGAGGGCGGTCTCGGCGGGGCCGGTGAGGGTCACCAGGGCCCGTCCGGCCGGGCCCAGGAGCCCGGGCAGGGCGGCGAAGGCCCGGCGCCAGCGTTCGGGCTGGGCCAGGAGGTCCGGACGCCCCACGAACACGAGGTCGAACCGCCCGGCGAGCCCGGCGGGGAGGGCCGCGGCGTCGGCGCAGAGGAAGGTGGCCGCGGGCCAACGGGCCCGGGCCCGGGCGACGGCGTCCTCGTCCAGGTCCACCCCGATGTACTCGACGACCCGAGGGTCTGCAAGGAGCAAGCCCGCGTCCTGGCCCTCGCCGCAGCCGAGCTCCAGGACGTGCAGCCCGCCACCGGGCGGGAGCCAGCGGGCGAGCGGCGCCCGGGCGTGGCGCTCCTCCACCCTCATCCCCCTCCCGAACGGTCCGGCCCCGCCGCCCATTCCCTCCCCGGTCCTGGCCGGGCGGTGGCC
>CAYVCH010000003.1:0-19195 GCA_964449755.1 uncultured Actinomycetes bacterium | reverse complement strand
CCGGCGGTGGGCGCCGCCATCGCCGGGAGCGCGAGGTCCGGGAGGAGGAGCCTCGCGTAGACCAGGGCCAGCAGCCCCGACAGCACGACCGGAGCGGCGTCCACGCCTGCTTCCTCCCCCGTCCGTCCTCCCTTCCTCATGCCGGGCCGAGGGCCTCGCGGACGGCCGGCACCACCTCCCGGGCGAAGCGCTCGACTTGGGCGAGCTCGTCGCCGGCCACCGGCCAGAACACGAAGGTGTCCTGGCGGTGCTCCAGGTGGAGCCGTGTGATCTCCTGGACCCACCGTTCTGGCGGCCCGCCAAGGAGACCCGGCCGGGAGGCTCGGAGGGCCCGGCCCCGCCCGGTGTCCAGGATCCCCATCAGGTTGTAGCCGCGCCGGACCGCCCCCGGGGGGCGACCGGCTCTGGACGCGCCCTCGTCCACCAGGGCCTGCATGGATGCCAGGCGCTGGGGAGGGGCGTAGACGTTGGACAGGAACAGGCCGTCGGCGACCCGGCCCACGAGGCGGAGCATGGCCGGGCCGCCCGCCCCGACCCAGACGCGGATCGGGTGGGCGGGGGCGGGCCCGGGCTGCACGCCCGGCACCTGGTGGACCCTCCCCACGTAGGAGAACACCGTCCCCCGGGATGCCGCCTCCCACATGCCCCGGATCACCTCCAGGGTCTCCCGGAAGGCCCGGTACCGGTCACCGGGCTCCACGCCGAAGCCCCGGATGCCGTCGAGGAAGGCCCCCGCCCCGAGACCCAGCTCCAGCCGGCCACCGGTGAGGAGGTCCAGGGAGGCCGCCTGCTTCGCCAGCATGGCTGGCGGGCGAAGCGGCGTGCACAAGACGTTGGTTCCGAGCCCGATCCGGCGCGTTGCCGCTCCCAGGGCCGCCAGGAGGGTCCAGGTGTCGAGGAAGGCCGGGTTGTAGGGGTGGTCCTGGATCGTGAGGAGGTCGAGGCCGAGCTCGTCGGCGAGGCAGGCCCGCTCGACGGCCTCGCCAGCGCGGGCCGCCGACGGGTCCACGTTCACCCCGAGGAGGAGGCGCCCGGTCACCGCTCCCTCACCGCCGGGCGGGATCGCGGCCGGCCAGGAGGTCCTCCACGACGCGGCGGAGGACCTCCTCGGGCACGGCCCCCTGGAGCAGCCAGCGGTCCTCGAAGACCATGGTCGGCACGGCGTGGATCCCCCGGGCGTCGGCCTCGCCCAGGTCGGCCCGGACGGCCTCGGTCACCTCGGGGGAGTCGAAGGCCTGCCGGAAGGCGTCCTCCTCCAGTCCCACCTCCACGGCGCAGGCCACGAGCACCTCGGGGTCGGCGATGTTCAGGCACTCCACCAGGTGGGCCCGCTGGACCCGGTCGAACAGGTCCCAGTGGGCCTCGTGGCCGCCCAGGTGCTCGGCGGCCTTGCAGGCCCGAAGGCCCGGGATCGACCAGGGGTAGGGGAAGGGACGCCGGGCCATGAGGGCAGGGTTGATGGCCTCCCCGTCGGGCTGGCTCGCCGCCTGGGCCCAGTGGCCCAGGATCTCCCGCTTTCCCCGCTCCTGGTCGCCGAAGATCCGGCCGATGGCGTCGGGCGACGGGCCGAGGGCGAAGGCCCGGTGGTCCACCTGCACCTCGCCGGGGTGCTCCCGCACGATCCGTCTGAGCCTCGCCGAGGCCAGGAAGCACCACGCTCAGAGCACGTCGTGGAAGAAGGCCAACCGCATCCTCTGTCCTCCTGTGCCGCCCGGGGCCCGGACCCGCCAGGTGGGCGGCTCTGCTAGTCTTTGAGAAGTTACTATACAATCGTCGCCACTAAGCGTGGATCCGACCCGCTCACGAGGTCCGGTACGGCTGGGCGGACCCGCGCCCCGTCCGTCACCCCACCTGGAGGGCGCGGGCAGAGAGCGATCACCTCCGAGGACCCGGCGGCCCCAGTCCGCGCGGCGAGACGGGGCCGGCCAGAGGCCGAGG
Source organism: uncultured Actinomycetes bacterium (assembly GCA_964449755.1). Taxonomy (GTDB): domain Bacteria; phylum Actinomycetota; class UBA4738; order UBA4738; family HRBIN12; genus CAYVCH01. The sequence goes on along the minus strand of CAYVCH010000003.1, from coordinate 17,257 downwards.
TGCGGTTCCCGAAACGGCGGGGGAGGCCCCGCAGCGAGGAGGCGACGATGGGACGGCTGGACGGCAAGGTGGCGGTGATCACGGGCACCGCCACGGGGCAGGGACGATCCGCAGCACTGCTGTTCGCGCGGGAGGGCGCGAAGGTAGTGGGCTGCGACCTGAAGACCGCCGAGAGCGACGAGACGGTAGCCCTGGTGAAGGAGGCCGGAGGCGAGATGGTCTCGCTCCACCCCCTCGACCTGGGCGACGAAGAGCAGGCCAAGCGCTTCGTTGAGTTCGCCGTCGAGTCCTTCGGCGATTTCGACATCCTCTACAACAACGCCTCCGCACCCCGTTTCGGCAAGGTGACCGAGATGAGCGCGGACGACTGGCGCTTCACGCTCCGGAACGAGCTCGACCTCATCTTCTACGTGACCAGGCACGCGGTGCCGGTGATGGTCCGCCGGGGCGGGGGCTCCATCATCAATACGGCGTCGGTCGCCGGGATCACCGGTTTCAACATCGAGGGGCTGTTCTACGAGTTCGCCCATTCGACCACCAAGGCAGGGGTGATCGGCATGACCCGGACGCTGGCTGGCGAGCTCGCCCCCCACAACATCCGGGTGAACGCCATCTCCCCCGGTGGGATCGAGACTCCGGCCTGGAACGTCCTGGGAGATGAGCTGATCGGTCGACTGAAGGAGTTCCTCCTCGGTCAGCAGATGATCAAGCGGATCGGGCGGCCCGAGGACATCGCCTACCTGGCGCTGTACCTGGCCTCGGACGAGTCCTCGTTCGTGACGGGACAGAACTTCGTCGTCGACGGCGGGTTCAGCGCCTGGTGACCCGGTCCACGCGGGGCCACATCCCCCCGGGGGCAGCCGGCGTCCACCGTGGCGTCGAGGTCGTCCTGGATCTCCCGGCGGAACGGTCGGCGCCTGCTCCGGACGGCCGGGGCCCCCGAGGAACGTCGGCGCCTACCGCCCGGGCCTGGCCGGGAGCGGGGAGCCCGGGGGCCGCCGCACCAACTCGAGGGCCCGGAGGGCGAGGAGCAGTCGGGCCCGGACCTCCATCTCGTCCAAATCGCAGTCGAGGATCCGGGAGATCCGCTCCAGCCGGTGGTAGAGGGACCGGCGCTCCAGGTGGAGGGCCCGGGCGGCGGCGGACTTGTTCGCCCCCCGTTCCAGGAAGGCCCGGAGGGTGGGAACGAGGGGGACGGCGCTCCGGGCGTCGTGCTCGAGGAGCGGCCCCAGCTCCGACTCCACGAACCGCGACAGCTCCGCCTGGTCCTCCAGGCGGAGGAGGATCCGGTGAAGACCCATCTCGTCGTAGTGGTAGGTGTGCCGCCGCACCGCCGTGGCCTGCCCGTAGCTCACCGCCTTCCGGGCCTCGTCGAAGGCCCGGGGGAGGCCGTCGACGGCGGGGACCGTCCGGCTCGCCCCCACGGTGACCGATAGGCCCTGGAGGACCCCGGAGAGCCGCTCCCCGATCCGCTCGCCGATCCGGTCCAGGGCCTCCCGGGGGTCGAGGTGGGGCGGGATCCCGACGACGGCGAGGACCTCGTCCCGCTGGACGGCGGAGATGGCGGCGCACCCGGCCTCGGCGATGGCCTCCCGGGTCTGCGAGAGCAGGGCCATCTTCACCCGGTGGACGTCGCGCTCGCCGAGCCCGCGCTCGCCCACGTAGCCCGCGAACCCGTCCGCGTCCACGACGAGGGCGGCCAGGCGGGTCCCCTCGAGGTCCGCCCCCAGGGCCCGGGCCCGCCGGTAGACCTCCTCGGGGGAGGCGAAGGTCCCCTCGATGATGTCGGTGAGGAGCTCCCCCTTGGCGTGGTTCGCCACGTGCAGGGCGTCCCGGCTGGAGAGCAGGACGAGGCCGGCGGCGGCGGCGGCCCGGTCCAGGGCGACGCCGTCGATCTCGTCGAAGGGGGAGTCCATGACCAGGACGTGGAGGCGGCCCCAGATCTCGTCGCGGAGGGGGATGGGGGTCCACCAGCAGGTGGGGTTCCCGTCCTGGCGGGAGGGGGTGAGGCTCGGCCCGGGCTCGTGGCCGATGCGGGAGTGGGCGTCCCAGGCCTCCAGGACCTGGGTCACCGACCCGGCGTAGGTGGAGAACTCCACCACCTGGTGGGCGGCGTCCTCCAGGACCACGGGGTTCTCGACGATGCGGGCGAGGCCGTGGACGATGCGGGGGATCCCGGCTCCGTGGAGGACGAGGTCGGTGAACTCCCGCCCGATCTGCTCGGCCTTGCGCAGGAGGTCGTACTGGCGGTTGATGATGGCGGCGTGGACCTGCTCGGTGACCTCCACGTAGGGGGTCTCCCGGTGCAGCACGACGAGGGGCAGCCCGTGGCGGTCGGCCTCCTCCACCATGGCCGGCGGGGCCTCGGTGAAGGTCCTCCCCATCTCGATGACCACTCCCACCGCGCCCACTTCGGCCAGCTCCCGGATGTAGCGGCGCTGGACGGCGGGGTCCTGGCCGATGCCGAGCCCGGTGGTGAGGAGCAGCTCCCCGCCCTTGAGGAGGTAGGCGATGTCCGCCACCTCGGCGATGTGCACCCACCGGACGGGCCGGTGCAGGCCGCGGGTCCCGGCCACGACCTCCGGTTCGCCTCCGCGGAGGGCGGGGAGCTGGAGGACGTCCGCCACGGACAGGGCCATGGTCCATCTTATGTCAGATCGGCGGCGAGATTCTCACAGGTTGTTCCCTTGTCCCGGCAAAAGGGAGCCTCCTACGATGCCCGCGTCGGGGCGCTGGCGGGCTCGGTGGGCCCGCGCGGGAGGTCTGGGCGTGCGGATCGGGATTCCCCGCGAGCGGAAGCCTGGAGAGGGGCGGGTGGCCTTCCTGCCCGACGCCGTCGAGCGCCTCGTGGGGGAGGGCCACCACGTCGTCGTCGAGCGCGGTGCCGGGGCGGCCCTCGGGGTCCCCGACGACGCCTACCGGGCCGCCGGGGCCACCCTCGGCACGAGGGAGGAGACCTTCGGGGCGGTGGACCTCGTCTGCAAGGTGAAGGAGCCCGTGGCCGAAGAGCGCCGTCTCCTCGGGCCGAACCAGGTCCTCTTCGGCTACCTGCACCTCGCTGCCGACCCCGAGCTCACCCGGGACCTCCTCGCGATCGGGACGACGGCCATCGCCTTCGAGACCGTGCGGGGACCGGGGGGGAGCCTCCCCCTCCTCGAGCCCATGAGCGAGATCGCCGGCCGCCTGGCGATCCTCATGGGCGCCGAGGACCTCATGCGGAGCACCGGTCGCCTCCTGGGCGGGGTGGTCGGGGTCCCCCCGGAGAAGGTGGTCGTCATCGGCGCCGGATCCGTCGGCCTGGCCGCCGCCGAGTGGGCGGCGGCGATGGGGGCGAGGGTCGTCCTCGTCGACGTGGCCCGCTCGAAGCTCTCCGGCATCCGCCGGGCCGCGGGGGGCGGGGTAGAGACGGTCCTGTCGACGCCGCCCCTCCTGGAGGACGCCCTGCGAGGGGCCTCCCTCGTCATCGGGGCCGCCCTGGTCCCCGGGGGCCGGGCCCCCAAGGTGGTCCGCCGGCAGCACCTCGCCCTCATGGCCCCCGGGGGCGTGGTGGTGGACGTCGCCATCGACCAGGGGGGCTGCGTGGAGACGGCCCGACCCACCACCCATCTGGACCCCACCTACCAGGTGGACGGCATCGTCCACCGCTGCGTGACGAACCTGCCGGGGGCGGTCCCGGCGACGGCCTCGACGGCCCTGTCCGCCGCCCTCCTGCCGTACGTCTCGGCCATGGCCCGGCTGGGGGTGGCGAGGGCCGTGGCCGAGGACCCGGGCCTCGCGGCCGGGGTGAACCTCTGGCGGGGCCACCTCGTCGAGCCCGCCGTGGGCCGGGCCCACGGGTTCCCCACGGAGGACCTGGCCGAGGTCCTCGAGGCCGAGGGGGCGGGCGCGAGGAGGGGAGGCTGATGGGCGGGGCCGCCGTCGCCCGTCGAGGTGGGCGGCCCCGGTGGAGCAGGGTGGGCCTGTTCTGCGCCGTCGTCCTCGTCCTGGCGGGCCTCTGGGAGGCCTACCGAGCGGTGGGGGAGGCCCTCCGCCTCTCCTTCCCCTTCCCCGTGAACAGCCGCACCATGCCCCACCTCACCGACATCTTCGCCCAGTTCGGGAGACCCTCCCGGCGCAACGGGCCGCTGCTGGCGGTGGTGCTCCTGCGGGCCGCCGCCAACACCGGCGAGAAGGCCGCCCTGGGCTTCCTCCTCGGCGCCTCCAGCGGGTTCCTCCTCGGCATCGCCGTGGCCCACTCGAGGCTCCTGGAGCGCGGCTTCCTGCCCTACCTGGTGGCCTCCCAGACGGTGCCGATCCTCGCCATCGCCCCCATGGTGGTGGTCTGGCTCGGGGCCGGCCTCCTGTCGGTGGCCATCATCGCCGCCTACCTCACCTTCTTCCCGGTGACCGTGAACACCCTCCGGGGGCTGCGGTCCGCCGACCCCAGGGCCCACGAGCTCATGCGCTCCTACGCCGCGGGCCCCTGGCAGGTCCTGTGGAAGCTCCGGGTGCCGGCGTCCATGCCCTACGTGTTCACCGCCCTCCGGGTGGCGGCCCCGGCGAGCGTCGTGGGAGCCATCATCGGCGAGCTGCCCTCCTCCATCCAGGGCGGCCTCGCCGGGGCCATCCTCAACTACAACCAGTACTACGTGACCTCCCCGGCGTCGCTGTGGGCGACGAACGTCGTCGCCGCCCTCCTCGGGATCGGCTTCTACGGCCTCGTGGCCCTGGCCGAGCGGGTCGTCGTCCATCGTGCGCCGGAGCACGTGGCATGAACCAGGGACACCCCACAGGACCGCCCGCCGTCTCCCTCCGGGGGGTCTCGAAGCGGTACGAGGCCCGGGGCCGCCCGACGGTGGTCGCCCTGTCCTCCGTGGACCTGGACGTGCGCCCGGGGGAGTTCGTGTCGCTCATCGGCCCCTCGGGGTGCGGGAAGTCCACGCTCCTGCGGATCATCGGCGATCTCGTGGAGCCGAGCGAGGGGGAGGTGCGCGTGAACGGCAAGCCCGCGCACCAGGCCCGGCTGGACCGCGACTACGGGATCGTGTTCCAGGACCCCGTCCTCTACGACTGGCGGACGGTGGCGCGCAACATCGCGCTCCCCCTGGAGATGCTCGGCTGGGACCGGGAGCGCCGGGCGAGGCGGGTGGCGGAGATGCTGGAGCTCGTGGAGCTCACGGGGTTCGAGGACCACCACCCCTGGCAGCTCTCCGGAGGGATGCAGCAGCGGGTGTCGATCGCCCGCGCGCTCTCGTTCTCCCCGGCCCTGCTGCTCATGGACGAGCCCTTCGGGGCCCTGGACGAGATGACCCGGGAGCGGCTGAACCTGGAGCTGCTCCGGATCTGGGAACGCTCCGGGGGCACCGTCGTCTTCGTCACCCACAGCATCCCCGAGGCCGTCTTCCTCTCCACCCGGGTGGTCGTCATGTCGCCCCGTCCCGGGCGGATCGTGGACGTCGTCGACATCGACCTGCCGAGACCCCGGGGGATGGAGACGCGGACGGCGGAGCGCTTCTACGAGCTCGTGACCGTCGTACGCGACCTCCTGCGGGGGTCCGGGGCCGGGGCGGGCGAGACGGGCGAGGAGGTCGCCGAGCGGGATCTCCTCCTGGCGGAGGGGGAGCGGTGAGCGGGGCGTCGCGGGAGCTCTCCCCCGTGGAGCCCGCCACTGGCCTGCGGGTGGGCCGCCGGCTCCGGGAGTGGGCCCCGGCGGCCCTCCTCTTCGTCCTCGGCCTCGTCGCCTGGCAGGGGCTGGTCACCGCCCTGCACATCCAGCGCTTCCTCCTGCCCAGGCCCACGGAGATCGTGGCAGCCCTTCGCGGCCAGTGGCGGTTCCTGTGGGGGGCCGGCCTGTACACCTTCGCGGAAGCCGTCGGGGGCTTCGCCGCCGGGAGCCTGGCGGGGGTCGTCACCGCCCTGGTCCTCGCCCGCTGGCGGCGTCTCGGGGGCGCCCTCCTGCCCTACGCCGTCGCCGTCAACGCCGTCCCCATCATCGCCTTCGCCCCCATCTTCAACAACTGGTTCGGCCTCATCAGCCCCGTCTCGAAGCTCGCCATCGCCGCCGTCCTCGTCTACTTCCCGGTCATGGCGAACGTCCTGCGGGGGCTCACCTCGGTCCACCCCTCCTCCATCGAGCTCATGCGGTCCTACGCCGCCGGTGAGGTGGCCACCTTCCGCCGGGTCCGGATCCCCAACTCCCTGCCCTTCCTGTTCTCGGGGCTCAAGGTGGCGAGCGTCCTCGCCATGATCGGGGCCGTCGTCTCCCAGTACTTCGGGGGGCTCCGCACGACCTCCCTGGGGCTGTTCATCAAGGAGCGGGCGGCCCTCGCCTTCTTCGCCGACGCCTGGGCCGCCATCGTGGTGGCCAGCGTCCTGGGGGTGGCCTTCTACCTCTCCATCGTCGCCGTCGAGCGGGTCGCGCTTCGCTGGCACCCCTCCGTCCGCGGGGGGCAGGTCGGCTCGTAAGGGGGTGAGGCCGGGGGCGAAGGACGGGAAGGGAACGCGGCCGTCGGGTTCCGGAGGGAGGAGGTGTCGATGCGCAGGACGCGGGTGCTCGCAGTGGTGGCGCTCCTCGGCCTCGTGGCCGCCGCCTGCGGCGGTGGCGGGGGCGGCGCCGCGGAGACGCCGGCGGGCGAGCTTCAGAAGGTGACGGTCCAGCTGAAGTGGGTGACCCAGGCCCAGTTCGCTGGCTACTACGCCGCCCTCGACCAGGGCTTCTACGAGGAGGAGGGGCTCGACGTCACGATCCTGCCGGGGGGCCCCGACATTACCCCCGCCCAGGTGGTGGCCGGCGGGCAGGCCGAGTTCGGCCTCGACTGGCTCCCGAGCCTCCTGGCCCAGCGGGACCAGGGAGTCGACCTGGTGAACATCGCGCAGGTCTTCGCCCGGCCGGGGATCACCGAGATCACCTGGAAGGACTCGGGCATCGAGTCCTTCGAGGAGATGCGCGGGAAGCGGGTGGGGGTCTGGTGCTGCGGGAACCAATACCCGGTGTTCGCGGCCCTGGTGAAGGCCGGCATCGACCCCGAGGACCCCTCCCAGGTCCAGATCGTGGACCAACCCTTCGACATGAACCTGTTCCTGAACCGGGAGGTCGACGCCGCCTCGGCCATGACGTACAACGAGCTGGCGCAGGTGCTCGAGGTGGTGGGCGAGAACGGGGAGTTCCCCGTCTACACCCTGGACGACCTGAACGTGATCAAGCTGTCGGACGTCGGGACCGGGACCCTGGAGGACCTGGTGTTCGTCCGCGGCGACTGGATCGCCGACGAGGCCAACCAGGACATCGCTCGGCGGTTCCTGAAGGCGACCTTCAGGGGCTGGATCTTCTGCCGGGACAACTTCGAGGCCTGCCTGGACATCGTGCTCGCCAACGGCCCGACCCTCGGCGAGGGCCACCAGCGCTGGCAGCTGAACGAGATCAACGCGCTGATCTGGCCGAACACCCTGGGCATCGGCATCATGGACCCGGCCCAGTTCCAGAACACCGCCGACATCTCCCTGCGGTACCAGGTGATCCAGAACCCGGCGAGCACCGACGCGTACCGGACCGACCTGGCCCAGGCAGCCGTCGACGAGCTGAAGGCGGAAGGGGTCGACGTCCTGGGGACGGGCTACCAGAAGCTCGAGGTGGAGGTCACCCCGGGAGGCGAGTGAGAGGGGAGGCCGGGCCATGGCGAAGCTGTCCTTCGGGATCTCGTTCGCCCCGGACCCACCCCCGACCCGCTGGGTCGAGCTGGCCAAGCGGGCCGAGGACAACGGGTTCGACTACGTCTGGATGTGGGACTCCCACGTCCTGTGGCAGGAGGTCTACCCCATCTTCACCCTGATGGCGGTGAACACGCGGCGGGTGAAGATGGGGCCCTGCGTGACGAACCCGGCCACCCGCGACCCGACGGTGACGGCCAGCGTGCTCGCCACCCTGGACGAGCTCTCGGGCGGGCGGATGGTGATGGGGATCGGCCGGGGCGACAGCGCCCGCCGGGTCATCGGCCAGAAGCCGGTCCCGGTGGAGCGGATCGAGTGGGCCTCCCGGATCATCCGCGACCTGGTGGCCGGCCGGGAGGTGGACTACCGGGGGACGCCGGTCCAGATGAAGTGGGCGCGGTGGCCGCTGGAGGTCTGGGTCGCCGCCTACGGGCCGAAGGCCCTCCGGGCCTGCGGGCGGGTGGCCGACGGGCTCATCATGCAGCTCGCCGATCCCTTCGTCATCGAGTGGTCCCTGCAGTACGTGCGCCAGGGGGCGGAGGAGGCGGGGCGGCGCTTCGAGGACATCAGGATCATGAGCGCCGCCCCCACCTTCGTCACCGACGACCTCGCCGCCGCCCGGGAGCAGGTGCGGTGGTTCCCGGCCCTGGTCTCGAACCACGTCGTGGACCTGGTGAAGCGCTACAGTGCCGGGGAGCTGCCCAGGGAGCTGACGGACTACATCAGGGCCCGGGAGGGGTACGACTACCACGAGCACGCCCGGCGGGGGGCGGCCCACGCCGCCTTCGTCCCCGACGAGATCGTGGACCGGTTCTGCGTCATCGGCACCGTCGAGCAGTGCCGGGAGAAGCTGGCCCACCTGGCCGAGCTCGGCGTGCACCAGTTCAACATCTACTCCATGGTGGAGGGGCCCGAGCGGGTCATCGACGTGTACGGCGAGGAGATCATCCCCGCCTTCTCGTAGAGGGCGGCGAACGGGGGGCCGCCGGGGCGGTCCCCGGAGGAGGTGGTGCGAGGTGCCCACGGTACGGGCGGCAATCATCCAGGCGAGCGCCAACCTGCCGAAGGAGGAGGCCGTCGAGAAGCACGTGGAGCTCATCGCCAAGGCGGCCGCCGAGGGAGCCCAGGTCACGTGCCTGCAGGAGATCTTCCACGGGCCCTACTTCCCGGCGGAGCAGGACCCGAAGTGGTACGCGACGGCGGAGCCCGAGGACGGCCCGACGGTGAGGCGCATGCGGGAGGTGGCCCGCCAGCACCGGATGGTGCTGGTGGTCCCCTTCTTCGAGGAGGCCCAGACGGGCGTCTACTACAACGCCGCCGTGGTCATCGAGGCCGACGGGAGCCTCGTTGGCAAGTACCGCAAGACCCACATCCCCCACGTGGGCCCCTGCTTCTGGGAGAAGTTCTACTTCAAGCCGGGCAACCTGGGGTACCCGGTCTGGCAGACCTCGGTCGGCCGCATCGGCCTCCTCATCTGCTACGACCGGCACTTCCCGGAGCCCGCCCGGGCCCTCGGCCTGAAGGGCGCCGAGATCGTGTTCAACCCCTCGGCCACGGTCGAGTCCCTCTCGAGGTACCTGTGGGAGCTGGAGCAGCCGGCCCACGCCGTCGCCAACGGCTACTGGATCGCCGCCATCAACCGGGTGGGAATCGAGGAGCCCCTGTCCTCCCACAAGTTCTACGGCAGCTCCTACTTCTGCAACCCCCGGGGGAAGATCGTGGCCCAGGCGGGCGACGCGCAGGACGAGGTGCTCGTGGCCGACCTGGACCTCGACCTCATCCGCGAGGTCCGCAACACCTGGCAGTTCCTGCGGGACCGGCGGCCCGAGACCTACGGCGAGCTCACGGAGCTGCTCCCATGAGCCGCGAGCCCGCCTTCCCCGACGACGCCGCCGAGCTGCTAGAGCGGCACCGGAAGGTGCTGCCCTCCTGGCTGCTCCTCTACTACGAGCGGCCCATCGAGATCGTCCAGGGGCGGGACACCCGGGTCTGGGACTCCGCCGGCAAGGAGTACCTGGACTTCTTCGGGGGGATCGTGACGACGATCTCGGGCCACCTCATGACGAGGATGGTGGAGGCGCTGAAGGCCCAGGTCGACACCGGCATCACGCACACCTCCACCGTCTACCTCATCCGGCCCCAGGTGGAGCTGGCCGAGCGCCTCACCCGTCTCGCCCCCATCGAGGGGGCCGCCAAGGCCTTCTTCGTCTCCTCGGGGACGGAGGCCGTGGAGGCCGCCCTGCTGTTCGCCACCTGCTGGCGCCGGTCCAACGAGGTCATCGCGCTGCGCCACTCCTACCACGGGCGGTCCTTCGGCGCCGTGGGCATCACCGGGAACCGGGGCTGGGCCGCCACCTCCTTCAGCCCCCTGAACGTCTCCCACGCCCTGGCGCCCTACTGCTACCGCTGCCCGCTGGGGCTCTCCTACCCCGACTGCGGCGTCGCCTGCGCCGAGGACCTGCGGGAGGTCATCCAGACCACGACCACGGGGGAGCCGGCGGCCATGATCGCCGAGCCCATCCAGGGGGTGGGAGGGTTCGTGACCCCCCCGCCCGAGTACTTCCGGGCGGTGAAGGAGATCCTGGACGAGTTCGGGGTCCCCTTCATCGCCGACGAGGTCCAGACGGGCTTCGGTCGCACCGGCGAGGCCTTCTGGGGCATCGAGGCCTACGGCGTCCACCCCGACGCCATCGTCTGCGCCAAGGGCCTCGGCAACGGCCTGGCCATCGGCGCCGTGGTGGGCCGGGCGGCGATGGTGGACTCCCTCCGCGCCAACTCCATCTCCACCTTCGGCGGCAACCCCCTGGCGACCCGGGCCGCCCTGGCCAACCTGGACTTCATCGAGGAGCGGGACCTGCAGGGCAACGCCTACAAGGTGGGGGCCTTCCTCATGCGGGGCCTGAAGGACCTGGAGGAGCGCCACGACCTGGTGGGGGAGGTCCGGGGCAAGGGCCTCATGATCGGGGTCGAGCTCGTGGAGGGCAAGGCCTCCAGGGCTCCCGCACCGGAGGCCGCCGCCCGGGTCATGGAGGCCTGCCGGGAGCGGGGCCTCCTGGTGGGCCGGGGCGGGCTGTACGGCAACGTCCTGCGCCTCTCCCCGCCCCTCACGGTCACCGAGGAGGAGGCGGCCCGGGCCGTCGAGACCCTGGCGGTCGCCTTCGGCGAGGTGCAGGGCAGCTGACGGGAGAGGGGGTGATCGGGTTGCGGACGCTCATCAGGGGTGGAACGGTGGTGACGGCCACGGAGACCCTCCGGGCCGACGTCCTGGTGGAGGACGAGCGGGTGGCCGCCATCGGCCTGGACCTCGCCGCCCAGGCCGACGAGGTCATCGACGCCTCCGGACGATATGTGACCCCCGGAGGGATCGACGCCCACACGCACATGGAGATGCCCTTCGGTGGCAGCTTCTGCTCCGACGACTTCGCCACCGGGACGGCGGCGGCCGCCTGGGGCGGGACCACGACCATCGTGGACTTCGTGGTGCCGGACTTCGGGGAGAGCCTGAAGGGGGCCCTGGACACCTGGCACGAGAAGGCCCGGAAGTCCCACATCGACTACGGCTTCCACATGATCGTCCGGGAGATGCGGGAGGACACGCTGGCCGAGATGGAGAGCCTCCTCGGCGAGGGGGTCACCTCCTTCAAGCTCTTCATGGCCTACCCCGGGGTGTTCATGCTCGACGACGGGGCCATCTTCCGGGCCATGAGCTGGGCCGCTGACTCGGGGGCCCTCATCATGATGCACGCCGAGAACGGCGGCGCCATCGACGTCCTCGTCCAGCGGTACCTGGCCGAGGGGAAGGTGGACCCGGTGAACCACGGCCTCACCCGCCCCTCCTCCATGGAGGGGGAGGCGACCGGACGGGCCATCGCCCTGGCCGAGCTGGCCGGCGCCCCCGTGTACATCGTCCACCTGTCCTCCCGGGACGCGCTGAACGCCGTTCGGGAGGCCCGGGACCGCGGCGCGCCGGCCTACGCCGAGACCTGTCCCCAGTACCTGTACCTGTCCCTGGACGACCTGGCGCGGCCCGGCTTCGAGGGGGCGAAGTACGTCTGCTCCCCGCCCCTGCGGACCAAGGACCACCAGGAGGACCTGTGGAAGGGCCTCGCCGTCGACGACCTCCAGGCCGTCTCCACGGACCACGCGCCCTTCAACTACAAGGGCCAGAAGGAGCTGGGACGAGGGAACTTCGCGAAGATCCCCAACGGGCTGCCGGGGGTGGAGGACCGCTACACCCTGCTGTTCCAGGGGGTCCTGGCGGGGCACCTGAGCCTGACCCGGTTCGTCGAGCTCGTGGCCACGGCTCCGGCGAAGCTCTTCGGCCTGTACCCACGGAAGGGGACCGTGGCCCCCGGCGCCGACGCCGACATCGTGGTGTTCAACCCCGAGGTCGAGCGGGTCCTCTCCGCCGAGACGCACCACATGAACGTCGACTACAACTGCTACGAAGGGATGAAGGTGAAGGGCGTCCCGGAGGTGGTGATGCAGCGGGGCAAGGTCCTGGTGAGGGACGGCGCCTTCCACGGAGGCCCGGGGGAGGGTCGGTTCCTCCACCGCAGCCGGCTCGCCGGCTGAGGGGCGGCCCCCGGAGGCCGGGGCCCGGCTTCGGCGGGAGCTGGCCCCGGAGGGGGGTCGCCCGGCGGCTGGGGCAGGAGTCCCGCTCCACGGAGGGAGCCGGAAGACCGTGAGGGAGGTTCGATCGCGGATGGGTGTGACCAGGGTACCGAGCTTCATCGGCGGGGAGTTCCGGGAGGGGCCCGGGGGACAGGTGGACCCGATCCCCAACCCGGCGACGGGCGAGACCATCGCCGTCCTGCCCTACTCGAGCCGGGAGGAGGTCGACGAGGCCGTCCGGGCGGCGAAGGAGGCCTTCCCGGCGTGGGCCGAGACCCCGGTCCCCGACCGGGCCCAGGTGATGTTCCGGTTCAAGGCCCTCCTCGAGGAGCGCTTCGAGGAGCTCTCGATGCTCGTCGTGCGGGAGAACGGCAAGACCCTCGCGGAGGCCCGGGGGGAGGTCCGGCGGGCCATCGAGGTGGTGGACTTCGCCTGCGGCGCGCCGACCCTCCTCATGGGGACCAACCTCGACCAGATCGCCGACGGGATCGACGAGGAGCTGGTGCGCTTCCCGGTTGGCGTGTGCGCGGGCATCACGCCCTTCAACTTCCCGAACATGGTGCCGCTGTGGATGGTGCCCGTGGCCCTGGTCTGCGGGAACACCTTCGTGCTCAAGCCCTCCCAGCGCACCCCCCTGTCGGCCGTGCGCGTGGCCGAGCTGCTGAAGGAGGCGGGCCTTCCCGACGGCGTCCTCAACGTCGTCCACGGGGCCAAGGAGGCCGTGGACGCGCTCCTCGCCCATCCCGACGTGGCGGCCGTGTCCTTCGTGGGCTCGGCGGGGGTCGCCAGGTACATCTACGCGACGGCGGCGGGGCACGGGAAGCGGGTCCAGGCCCTCGGCGGGGCCAAGAACCACCTCATCGTGATGGACGACGCCGACCTGGACCGGACCGTCACCGCCATCCTCTCCTCGGCCTTCGGCAACGCCGGGCAGCGCTGCCTGGCGGGCAGCGTCGCCGTGGGGGTTGGGGCCGTCGGCGACGTCCTCGCCAGGACCATCGCGGAGCAGGCGGAGCGGCTGGTGGTGGGCCCGGGGGACGACCCCCGCACCGACATGGGCCCGGTGATCCGCGCCGAGCGGAAGCGGGAGCTGGAGGGCTACATCGAGGAGGGCGAGCAGGTGGGGGCCAAGCTCGTCCTGGACGGCCGCGGCGTGGGACCGGGGGAGGGCTTCTACCTGGGGCCGACGGTCTTCGAGGGGGTCACCCCGGACATGCGCCTGTGGCGGGAGGAGCTGTTCGGCCCGGTCCTGTCGGTGATGCGGGCCGACGACATCGACGAGGCCATCCGCGTCATGAACGCCAGTGGCTACGGGAATGCGGCCTCCATCTTCACCTCCTCGGGCCGGAGCGCCCGGGAGTTCCGCCGGCGGGCGGAGGCCGGCATGCTTGGGGTGAACATCGGAATCGCGGCGCCCATGGCCTTCTTCCCGTTCACCGGCTGGAAGGGCTCGTTCTACGGGGACCTCCACGCCACCGGGGCCGATGCCTGGCGCTTCTACACGCGGCACAAGGTGATCACCACGCGGTGGTGGCTCGCCTCCAGGCTGGACAGCGCCCAGCCGGAGGGCAGGGGACACTAGTCTGGCCGGGACCTGCCGGCGGGGAGCCAGGGGCCGGCGTCGCCTGCTGCTCGTCGTCCTCGGCCTCCAGTGGCTGGCGGTCATCGCCCCCGTCTCCCTGTCGCTCATCGTCGTGAGCGCCGAGGTGCTGGGGCTCAGGGGGTTGGAGGGGTCGGCCTTCGTGCGTCGGTCCCTCTTGATGGTGGCGGCCTTCAGCGTCCTCCAGCTGGGGGCGGGCCACCGGATGCCGGCCTTCGAGGGGCCGGCCTCGGTGACCCTGGCGGCGGTGCTCTTCGCCGTGCCCCGGGCCGCCCCACGGGCGCCCGTGGCGGCGGTGGGGGGTGGGCTGCTGATCTCCGGCGCCGTCCTCCTCGTCCTGGCCGCCAGCGGGGCGCTGGGTCGCGTCCGCCAGCTGTACACGCCCTTCGTCAACGGGACCTTCCTGGTCCTGCTCGCGGGCAGCGTGGGCTGGGCCGTGACGCCGGGGGCGGTGGCGGGCGACCGGGGCCCCGCCGCCGCCTACCCGCTCGCGGCCGCCGTCGTCGTCGGGACCTCCCTGGCCCTCGGGCGGTGGGGGCGGGGCGCCTGGCGGAGCGCGTCGTTCCTCGTCGGGTTCCTGGCGGGCCTCGGGATCCTCGCCGCGGCCGGCACGCTGGCCCCTCCTCCGGCGGGGGCCTCGGCGCCGCTGCTCGCGGCCGTGCGGCCCGCCCTCGACCCCGGCGTGGCGGTGCCCGTCGCCGCGGCGGGCCTCCTGGTGGCCCTGAACCACCTGGCCACGGCGGCCGCCGTGGCCGGGTCCTGGGGCGAGCCGGTGTCCGTCGGCGCCCTGGTCCGTGGGATGGCGGTGACGGCCCTGTCCCACGCCGTCCAGGGGGTCGTCCCCGGTGTCGGCACCGTCGCCCACGCCGAGTCGGCGGCCCTGGTCGCCCGCCGCCGGGATCTGGCGCGCCCGTCGCTCCTCCTCGGCTGCCTGGGGGTGGCTGCCGTGGCGGCCGCGCCGCCCGCCGTCGGGTTCCTCCTCCGGCTCCCCGCGGCCCTCGCCCGGGACGTCCTCCTCGCCGTCATGGCCTCCATCGCCCTGGCGGGCCTGGAGGAGCTCCGGGCAGTGGCCTGGACCCGGGGACGGCGGTTCGTCCTGGCGGCGGCGTGGGCGGCGGGGCTGGGGCTCCTGCCCGGGGTGCCTGGGTGGCTGCCCACGTCCCTCCGCCCCCTGGCGGCGAGCCCCGTCCTGGCGGGGGTCGCGGTGGCCCTGGTGGGCGAGGTCCTTCTGGGCCGGGCCCCGGGTCAGGGCCGGAGGACCTCGACGGGCTCCCCCACCCGGACCCGACCGGGGGATTCGACGTCGGCGTAGACGCCGAAGTCGATGCGGCGGCCGTCCCGCCGGCCCCGGTAGGCGGCGATGGTCCGGAGGGTGGCCAGGTCCCGCCGGCCCGTCTCGGGGTCGTGGGCGGTGAGCGCGCAGCGCGGGTCGGGCTCGACCACCCGGATCACCACCTCGCCGACGCGCACCCGGCGGCCGATCCAGGAGTCCTCCTGGTGGGGGAGGCAGCCCGCCACCTCCACCAGCATCCGGAACCGGCGGGGGTCCACCGGAGCGCCGACCCTCCGGGCCAGCTCCCCCAGGGAGGCCGTGGACACCAGGGAGACCGGCCAGGCGTCGTTCGCGTCCCCCGGTCGCTCGCAGCGGACCAGCCGCACGGGGGCCCCGAGGAAGGCCGAGACCGCCTGGGCGAAGGGGCCCGGGACCACCCGTGCCAACACGGGGCGGCCGCGGAAGGAGGTGACCAGGGGAGCACCGTCGGGAAGGGCCGTGCCCCGCACGACCGCGCCGTCGGGGAAGGCGAGGCGCAGGTGCTCGGCGGCGGGGTCGTAGTGGACGCGCACCGCCACCAGCCGCCCGTACCTCGTGGCCTCGACCAGGCGGTCTCCGGCGTCGACCAGGAAGAACAGCCGATTGCCGGGGACGCCGGTCTGCTCCAGGCGCACCTCCTGCGGGTGCTGGAGGCCCATGGACTTCACCGGGGCCACGGAGAGTCTGGCCACCCACGGCACGCCCCGGTACGGTACCGGAACCGGCGCGCCGTGGCTCCCGGGCTGCGCGGCCGAGAACCAGCCCTTCGGTCCTCGCGATGGCGACCGGCCGGCACCTCGCATCGAGGCGATGGAGGGGAGGTGGTGGCGACGCCGGAGAGGGAGGGAGACCTCACGGCCCGGGACCCCGGGGCGGCCTGGACGAGGACGTCGCCCGGCTGGAGGGGCTCGTCTCTCGCCTCCTGCCGGGCGGGGGCGCCGGCTGACCGCGGCGTCATCCGGCGACGGCAGTGCCGTCGGAGCGGGGGTCGGCGGCGGCCGTGAAGCCCTCCGGTCCGGCCAGGATCAGGTGGGCGTGGCCGGCGCCCTCGTCCAGGTCGGCCAGGCGACGGACGGGGAACCCCCGAGCCTCCAGGGCCCGGGCGACGGCTTCGGGCACCCGGCCCTCGGCCTCCGCCGCGCGGGCCCCGGCGCCCACCTCCATGCCGCCCACGAGCCAGCGGGGCGCCGCCACCGCCGCCCCGGGGGGAAGGCCCAGGTCGAAGGCGCGGACCAGGACCTGGGCGTTGATCTGGGGCTGGGCGGTGCCCCCCATGGTCCCCGAGACGGCCGCCAGCCTCCCGTCGCGGTCGACCAGGACGGGCATCAGGGTGTGGGCTGGGCGCTTGCCGCCCTCCAGGCGGTTGGGGGAACCCGGGTCCAGCGAGAAACAGGCGCCCCGGTTGTGGGCGACGATCCCCGTGGAAGGCTCCAGGATCCCCGAGCCGAAGCTCCCGTACAGGCTCTGGATGAGGGAGACCGCCCACCCCTCGGCGTCGGCCGCGACCACGGCGACCGTGTCGCCGGGGGCGGGCCGGGGGGCCGCCGAGCCTCCGGGGCTCATCCCCCGGACCGCGTCGCACAGGGCCGCGATGTGGCCCTCGTCGAGGAGGGTCCCCACGGGCACGCGGGCCCGGCGGGGGTCGGCGTTGTGGCGGTCCCGGTCGGCGGAGGCCTCGGCGAAGAGGGCCGCCAGGGTGGCGGCCTCGGGGCCCAGGGGGTCGGGGTCGATGCCCAGCCGCTCGATGGCGAGGAGGACCTCCAGCAGCACGAACCCCTGGGAGTTCGGGGGCGCCACGCGGACGTGGAGGTCGCGGTAGGGGGCCGCGATGGCCGAGTCCAGCTCCACGGCGTGGGCGGCGAGGTCCTGGGCGGTGATGGGCGAGCCCACCGCCTGGAGCCCCCGCACCAGCAGGTCGCCCAGGGCTCCCCGGTAGAGGGCCCCGGCGCCCCCGGCGGCGATGGCCTCCAGGGTCCCGGCCAGGGCGGGCTGGGTGAGGCGCTCGCCCTCGGCCAGGGGGCGGCCCTCGGTGAAGAAGACCCCCG
>CAYVCH010000002.1:36370-39918 GCA_964449755.1 uncultured Actinomycetes bacterium | reverse complement strand
AGTCTACGTGCGGGTGCGTCGGGGCCCCCGGGGGCTCAGGCCCGGGCCGAGCCCAGGGCGGCGCACCGGGAGCGGCCGGGACACGCGCCGGCGGGACGCGGGTGCTCGAGGGCCAGACGGACCAGCGCCGCCTCCAGGTCCCGTACGTCCACCCCCGCCCGCCGCGCCAGCCAGCGGAGCCGTGCCCGCTCTCCCCGGGCCGGCCCCCGCGGCAGGCCGAGATGCTCGGCAGCCCACGTCGCCCGCCCGTCCACCTCGGGATCCGCCGCCGGCCAGACCCCCCGGAGCTCCCGCAGGAACAGCCGGACGGTGACCGGCCCCCACCCCGGCAGCTCGTCCAGGGCCGCCTCCAGCTGCCGGGGCGTGCGGGCCGTGGCCCCCAGGGTGGCGATCCGGCCGCCGAAGCGCTCGTCGAGGACCCGGGCGAGGGTCTTGAGCCGCGTGGCCGTCCGGAAGTCGTAGCGCACGTACCCTCCCTCGTCGAGCAGACCCACCAGCTCCTCCCAGGTGCGCCGGCCCGCCTCGGGGACCGTCCGGACCCCCGCCCGGTCGAAGACGGCGAACGTGCGCTGGACGATGCGGGCCGAGATGCGGGTCCCGAAGAGGGTGGCCGCCAGGAACCACCGCTCGACCTCCCCGGCCCCCCCGTCGACGTCGATCCCCATGGCCGCCGAGTACCGGCCACCTAGGACCCCGACGAGCCGCCGCACGAGCGCGGGGACGCCCATCGCCCCGCCCATCGTAGTGAGGGCCGGGCCGCCCGGGACGGGCGCCCCCCGCCAGGGGGGCCGGCCGGCCCCTCCCCGCCGCGGACCCGCCGGTACGATGGGAGGCAGCCGCCCGCGCGGCACGCACGAAGGGAGTGACCCGTGACCGAGGACGTAGCCGAGAAGCACCGCGTGACCCTGATCCCGGGGGACGGGATCGGCCCCGAGGTGGTCCGGTCGGCCCAGCGGATCGTGGACGCCACCGGGGCCCCCGTCGAGTGGGAGGAGTGCCAGGCCGGGGCCGAGGTCTTCCGCAGGGGCCTCCCGTCCGGGGTCCCCCAGGAGACCATCGAGTCCATCTCCCGCACCCGGGTGGTCCTCAAGGGGCCCCTGGAGACCCCCGTGGGCTACGGGGAGAAGAGCGCCAACGTCACCCTGCGAAAGCTCTTCGAGACCTACGCCAACATCCGGCCCGTCCGGGAGCTGCCGGGGGTGAGGACCCCCTACTCGGGGCGGGGCATCGACCTGGTGGTGGTCCGGGAGAACGTGGAGGACCTCTACGCCGGCATCGAGTACCTGCAGACCCCGGGGGTCGCCCAGGCCCTGAAGCTCATCTCCCGGAAGGGCTGCGAGAAGGTGGTGCGCCTGGCCTTCGAGCTGGCCCGGGCCGAGGGGCGGAAGAGCGTCATGTGCGCCACGAAGGCCAACATCATGAAGCTCACCGAGGGCATGATGAAGCGAACCTTCGAGGAGGTGGCGGGGGAGTACCCGGACATCGAGGCCTGGCACCTCATCGTCGACAACACCGCCCACCAGCTCGTGAAGCGCCCGGAGCAGTTCGACGTCATCGTGACGACGAACATGAACGGGGACATCCTCTCCGACGAGTCCTCGGCCCTCGTGGGTGGCCTCGGGTTCGCGCCCTCGGCGAACATCGGCAACGACGTCGCCATCTTCGAAGCCGTCCACGGCTCGGCGCCGAAGTACGCGGGCAAGAACGTCATCAACCCGACGGCCATGATCCTGACGGCGGTGATGATGCTCCGCCACCTCGGGCTGTTCCGGGAGGCCGCCGACATCGAGCACGCCGTCCTGGTGACCCTGGAGTCGGGCGTCCTCACCGGCGACATCGCCGGCTACGACCGGGGCACGCCGACCACGGTGTACACCGACACCATCATCGGGAACCTGGGCAAGCGCTCCGCCACCTGGCAGGTCAGGGAGTACAAGCCGATCAAGCTGCCCCGGGTCGCCCCGGACGTGGACGTCGTCAGGCCCGCCCGGCGGGCCGTGGTGGGGGTCGACGTCTTCGTCGAGTCGGCCCTGGCCGCCGACGAGCTCGGCAAGAGCCTCACCGAGCTCACCGCCGACGCCCGCCTCGAGCTGAAGATGATCGGCAACCGGGGGACCATGGTCTACCCGCCCACCGGGGCCATCACCGACGTGGCCGACCACTGGCGGTGCCGGTTCGTGTCCCGGGAGGGCGGGGAGGTGACCGACGCCGACGTCCTGGACCTCCTCCAGCGGGTGGGCTCGCGCCACAGCTGGATGCACGTGGAGAAGCTCCAGGCCTTCGACGGCGAGCAGGGCTTCACGAAGGACCAGGGGGAGAACTAGGACCGGGGGCGGCGCGGCCGCCTCTCGGCGCCGGTCTCCTCCGCCGAGAGGGCCGGCTGCGCCCCGACGTCGTAGACGAGGCGGCCGTCCTCGTCGAGCCGGGCCGCCGGGTGCATCCGGTGGGCCTCCACCTCGCCCGCCCGGACGAGGTGCCGCACCTCGCAGCCGGCGGCCGTGAGGGCGTCGGCGAGGAGCCGGCGGTGGCAGCGCCACCACAGGCCCTCGGCGCACATCACCGCCGTCGGGCGCTCCCGGGCCCACCCGACGAGTCGCTCCAGGGCCGCCCGGAACTCCGCCGTCCCCATGTGGTCGGCGTAGCCCCGGAACCCCGGCGAGGTGAGGGCGACGTGGGGCGAGTCCGGCCGGGCCTTCCGGAACCCGCCCAGCTCGGGCGCCCACCGGTACCCGATGCCGGCCTGCTCCAGGGCGGCGGCCAGGGCCTCCCGGCCGAACCAGGGCCAGCGGCGGGAGCTCGGCGCCGTGCGGACGTCCACCAGGAGCCGGACCCCGGCGCCCCGCAGAAGCCGGAGGAAGACCTCGGGGGCTCGGGTACTGTGCCCGACGGTGAACACGACGGGCTCAGGCATCCACGACGGCCAGGCAGCGGACGGGCGGGAGGCCGGACCCGGCCCGCTGCCAGCTCACCCCGGCGTCCTCGCTGCGGAAGACCTCGCCGCCGACGCCCAGGGCGACCAGCCGGCCCGAGGCCCACAGGCAGTGGGTGTCCACGTTCTCGCCGAACCACACCGGCAACCCACGGCGGCACCGCTCGAAGCCCCGGGCCCCGGGCCGGCGGCGGTAGAGGGCGGCCTCGTGGCCGTCGGGCCCCCGGGACGCCGACAGCAGCACGGTCTGCCCGGCCACGGCCACCGCCCGGCAGTACCGGGCGTGGAGGCCCTCGACCTGGAAGGACCAGGTGGCGCCCCCGTCCCCGCTGGCGGCCAGGCCCAGGGCGGTGGCGGCGAGGACGGTGCCGGGCGGCAGGGGATCGGCCAGGACCTGGTGGACGTCGGCGTGGAGGTCGATGGTGGGCTCCCAGGTCTCGCCACCGTCGCGCGACCTCAGGATGCCGCCGACGTGGACGTTGGCGTAGAGGGTCCCGGCGGCGTCGACGGCGAGGGAGCGGACGTCCGGCGGTGCGCCCCAGGGCGTGTACCAGGTCTCCCGCCCGGGGGCCCCCTCGAAGCCCTCCACGGGCTCCAGCTCGCCGCGGCGCAGCCGGAG
>CAYVCH010000002.1:0-36328 GCA_964449755.1 uncultured Actinomycetes bacterium | reverse complement strand
CAGGTCCTGGCCGACGGCAAGGAGGCAGGTGCCGGGCGGGCCCTCGACCACGGCCACCCGCTCCCAGTCGCCGTCCTGCCAGCGCCACAGCTCCCGTCCGTCGGCCAGGGCCCATCCCGCCTCGCCCCCGCCGGCCAGGGCGGTGACGTCGCGTCCGGCCAGGGCCCGCCCCGGGCGCGCGGGGAGGTCAACGACCCCGGCGGACGTCCCGACCCGGATGCCGCTCACGGCTTGTACACTACGCCTGGCCCCGGCCGGAAGGCCGGGCGCCGGGGCCCCATCGTCTAGCGGCCCAGGACACCACCCTCTCAAGGTGGAGACACGGGTTCAAATCCCGTTGGGGCTACGGCTCGGGGGACCCGCCGTGCGCGATGGGTCGCGCGTGGAGCCCGGCTCCCTACGCCTCCTCCTCGGGCTCCACGATCAGCTTCAGCCCCTCCACGCCCACCACTCGCACTTGCTTCCCGACCTGGAGGGGCGCGCCCCGGGACCGCGCGCTCCACCACTCACCCTCCAGGTAGACCTGGCCCGCACCCCCGTCGGCCGAGCGCACCTCGGCACGGCGGCCCACCAGGGCCTCGGCGCCGGCCGCCGCCGGCAGGCGCCGGGTCCGCCAGGCGGCCCGGCCGATGGCCACCGCGCCCAGCCCCGCCAGTCCGGCTGAGGGCAGGAGCACGGCCGGGTCCACCCCGACGGCGCCGCGGAACAACAGGAGCCCGCCGAGCACGAGGGACACGGCCCCCCCGGCGGCCAGCACGCCGGTCCCGGGGACGAACAGCTCCCCCACGAACAGCGCCGCTGCCAGCAGCAACAGCAGGACCCCGGCCACGTTCACCGGCAGGACCGAGAGCGAGGCGAAGGCCAGGACGAGCAGGATGGCCCCCACGATGCCGGCCCCGCCGATGCCCGGGTTCGCCAGCTCGTAGAGGATGGCCAGGGTCCCGAGGGAGATGAACAGGAAGGCCAGGTTGGGGTCGGCGAGCCACTGCAGCACCCGGCGGGGGAAGCTCAGGCCGTACTCGACGACCGCCGCCCCGCGGGTCCGGAGGACCGTCTCCCTGCCCGACCCGAGGCGCACCCGCGTCCCGTCGATCTGGCGGAGGAGCTCCGCCCGGCTCCCGGCGAGGAGGTCGACCACCCCCAGGGCGACGGCCTCCCGGGCCGGAACCGAGCGGCCCTCCCGCACCGCCTCCTCCGCGAAGGCCGCGTTGCGTCCCCGTTCCTCGGCCACCGAGACGGCGTAGGCCGCGGCGTCGTTCACGACCTTCTCCGAGACGTCGCCCCCCTGGAGATCGACGGGGGTGGCGGCGCCGATGGCCGTCCCCGGCGCCATGGCCGCCACGTGGGCGGCCATCGTGACGATGGCCCCGGCGGAGGCGGCCCGGGCCCCCGGGGGCGCCACGTACACGATGACCGGCACCTCGGCCCCCAGGAAGGCCTGGACGATCCGGCGCATCGAGGCGTCCAGGCCGCCCGGGGTGTCCAGCTCGACGAGGAGGGCCAGGGCCCCGTCGCGCACCGCCCGGGCAAGGGCCTCCTCCAGGTGCTCGGCGAGGACGGGCGTGATGATCCCCTCGACCCGGGTGACGAGCACGGTGGCCGCCTGGCCCTGGGCCCGGGCCGGGCCGGGCAGGACCCCGCCCATGAGGACCAGGAGGGCGAGGCCCCCCACCACCACCGCACGCCCGGCCCTTGCCATCCCCGTCTCCCGGCGACAGTGCCGTCCTCAGTCTAGGTGGCGCGGCCTCGGCATCGAGCCACGAATCTCACACATCGGGCCCCGGCCGCCGATACCCTCATGGGGCCCATGTCCACACTGCGTCAGGACCCGACGACCCGCCAGTGGGTGATCGTGGCCCCGGTCCGGGGCGACCGGCCGCACGCCCAGGACCCGGCCCCCCGGCCACCGGTCCCCGCCCACGACCCCGCCTGCCCCTTCTGCCCCGGCAACGAGGACCGGACCCCGCCCGAGATCCTGCGCGAGCCCCCCGGGGGGCCGTGGCAGGTGCGGGTCGTGCCCAACAAGTACGCGGCCCTGGACGGCCAGGGCAGCACCGAGCGCCGGGGCACGCCCCTGTTCCGGGAGATGGCGGGGGTCGGCGCGCACGAGGTGATCATCGAGTCCCCCCGCCACGACGCCCGGCTGGACACGATGTCCGCGGACGAGGCGGTGCGGGTCGTCTCGACCTGGCGCCAGCGGTACCGGGAGCTCCGGGCCTTGCCGCACACCCGGGCGGTCATGCTGTTCAAGAACTTCGGGCCCATGGCCGGAACCTCCCTGGAGCACCCCCACTCCCAGGTGGTCGCAACCCCGGTCTTCCTCCCCCGGCTCCTGTGGCGGATGGAGGTGGCCACCCGCTACTTCGACGAGCACGGCCACTGCGTCTACGACGACCTCATCGCCGCCGAGCGGGAAGTGGGGACCCGCATGGTGGACGAGGCCGGAGGGTTCGCGGCCTTCGAGCCCTTCGCCTCGGCCACCCCCTTCGAGACCTGGGTCGCCCCCACCTTCCACGCCGCCTCCTTCGAGGAGCTGAGCGACGAGGACCTGCCGGACCTGGCATCCCTGCTCACCCGGGTCCTGGCGGCCCTCCGCCGCGCCTGCGGCGACCCCGACTTCAACCTCGTGGTCTCCTCGGGGCCGGCCAACGGCCACGTCGAGGAGGTCTTCCACTGGCACATCAGGATCCTGCCCCGCCTGGCCACGCCGGCCGGGTTCGAGCTGGGCTCGGCCATGAGCATCAACACCGTCTGCCCCGAGGACTCCGCCCTGGCGCTCCGGGGCGCCCTGGCCGTGCTCCAGGCCTCCGGCCCGTAGCCGGGGCGGGGCGAGCGGTCGCCGGTGGACCTCCTGGCGGGGATCGGGCTCGCGGTGCTCCTGGCCTGGGCCTACCTCCTGGCCGGCCACGGGAGCTTCTGGCGCACCGACCAGCGGCTGCCCCCCGCCCCGGACCCGCCGGCCTGGCCCGCCGTGGTGGCCGTGGTCCCCGCCCGGGACGAGGCCGACCTGCTCCCCCGGACCCTCCCCTCCCTGCTCGGCCAGGCCTACCCCGGGAGCTTCGGGGTCGTCCTGGTGGACGACGCGAGCTCCGACGGCACCGCCCGGGTCGCGTCGTCCCTGGCGGGACCGGGGGGCGGCCTGCGGGTGGTCCGGGGCGTCGACCCGCCCCCCGGCTGGGCCGGCAAGGTCTGGGCCATGGCCCGGGGGATGGCGGAGGCGGGAGCCCCCGACTACCTGCTGTTCACCGACGCCGACATCGTCCACCCACCGGAGTCCCTGGCGCACCTGGTCCGGCTGGCCGAGGCCCGGGAGCTGGACCTGGTCTCCCAGATGGCCAGGCTCCGGGCGGAGACCTTCTGGGAACGGGCGGTGGTCCCCGCCTTCGTGTACTTCTTCGCCCAGCTCTACCCCTTCCGGCGGGTGAACCGGCCGGGCACCCGCACGGCCGCCGCCGCGGGCGGCTGCATGCTCGTCCGCCGTGACGCCCTGGAGGCGGCCGGGGGGCTCCCGGCCATCCGGGGCGCCCTCATCGACGACCTGGCCCTGGCCCGTCTCCTGAAGCGACGTCCCGGAGCCCGGGGGATCTGGCTCGGCCACGGCCAGGGCGTGGCGAGCGTCCGGCCCCACCCGCGTCTCGCGGACCTCTGGGCCATGGTGGCCCGGACCGCCTACACCGAGCTCCGCCACTCGCCGCCCCTCCTCGTGGCCACCGTGGCGGGGCTGCTCCTGGTCTACGCCGGGCCCCCGGCGGTGGGGCTGGCGGGCCTGGCGGGCCTGGGGTCCGGAGGCCCGGCCCCACTGGCCGCCGGTGCCGGCCTCGCGGCCTGGGCCCTGATGGCGGGGAGCTACGTCCCCACCCTGCGCCTGTACGGGCTCTCGCCCGCCCGGGCCCTCGCGCTCCCGGCGGTGGCCCTGCTCTTCGCCGCCATGACGGTGGACTCGGCCCGGCGTCACCACCGCGGCGCGGGCGGGGCGTGGAAGGGGAGGGCCGGGCCCTTCGAGGACCTCAGGCCGAGCCCGCCGCCAGGAGCCGGGCCAGGGTCCGCTCCCGGCCGAGCAGCTCCAGGGACTCGGGGAGGGGCGGCGAGACCAGGCGCCCGGTGACGGCGGCCCGGACAGGCTGCCAGGCCCTGGTCCGGGACAGGCCGGCCTCCCCGGCCAGGGCGTCCAGGGCCCGCGCCACCCCCTCGGCCGTCCACTCCCCCACCGCCGCCAGCTTGGCCGCGGCGAGCCGCAGGTGGTCCCCGCCGGCCCGGGCGATGGTGGCCGCGGCCTTCTCGTCGGGGGCCACGTCCTCGAAGAGGAACCGCAGGAGGCCCACGGCGTCGGTGAGGCGTCGCATCCGCTCGGCCACCAGGGGCACCGCCCGTCGCACGGTCTCGAGGTCGGCCCGGAGCCCCGCGGCAGCCAGGACCTGGGCGATCCGGCCGGCCAGGGCCTCGGGAGGCAGGGACCGGATGTAGTGGCCGTTCATCCACTCCAGCTTCTGCAGGTCGAAGGCGGCGGGGTTGCGGGACACCCGAGCGAGATCGAAGCGGCGGACGAGCTCGTCCCGGTCGAAGAAGGTCGTCTGCTCGTCGTAGGACCACCCCAACAGGGCCAGGTAGTTCACCATGGCCTCGGGGAGGAACCCCTGCTCCCGGAACCACTCCACCGCCACCGCGCCATGGCGCTTCGACAGGGGCTGGCGGTCGGGGCCGACGATGAGGGGCAGGTGGGCGTAGCGGGGCGGCTCGGCGCCCAGGGCCTCGAAGATGGCGAGCTGCCTCGGGGTGGAGGGCAGCAGGTCCTCCCCCCGGATGACGTGGGTCATCCCCATCGCCAGGTCGTCCACGGCGGCGGCCAAAAGGTACGTGGGGGTGCCGTCGGAGCGGAGGATCACGAAGTCCCGGAGGTCCGAGGCGGGGAAGTGGGCCTCCCCCCGGACGAGGTCCTGGACGGTGACGCCACGGCCGGGCATGGCGAAGCGGACGGCCACCGGACGGCCCTCCGCCTCCAGGGCCCGCCGCCGTTCCGGGGAGAGGTCCCGGCACCGTCCGTCGTAGCCGGGGGCCTCCCCCCGGGCCAGGGCGTCCCGCCGCCGTTCCTCCAGCTCCTCGGGGGTGCAGTAGCAGCGGTACGCCCGCCCCGCGGCCAGCAGCTCCTCGGTCACGTCCCGGTACCGGTCCAGGCGCTCCGTCTGCCGGTAGGGGCCATGGGGGCCTCCCACGTCGGGGCCCTCGTCCCAGTCGATGCCCAGCCACCGGAGGGAGCCCATGAGGACCCCCACGTACTCGTCGGTGACCCTGGTTCGGTCGGTGTCCTCGATGCGCAGGACGAAGGCCCCCCCGTGGTGCCGGGCGAAGAGCCAGCTGAACAGGGCCGTCCTGGCCCCCCCGACGTGGAGGAAGCCGGAAGGGGCGGGGGCGAAGCGGGTCCGGACGGTCACGACGCCCACTCCCCGCCCACCGGGTTGGCCAGGACCCCGATGCCCTCCACCTCGACCTCCACCAGGTCGCCGGGCTCGAGCCTGCCCACCCCCTCGGGGGTCCCGGTGAGGATCACGTCCCCGGGGAGCATGGTCATGAAGGCCGTGACGAACTCCAGCAAGGTGGCCACCCCGAAGGCCATCTCCGAGGTCCGGGCCTGCTGGCGGACCTCCCCGTTCACCCGGGTCTCGAGGAGGAGGTCCCCGGGGTCGAGGTCCGTCTCGATCCAGGGACCCAGGGGACAGGACCCGTCGAAGCCCTTGGCCCGAGTCCACTGCCCGTCCCGGGCCTGCAGGTCCCGGAGGGTGACGTCGTTGCCGCAGGTGTAGCCCAGGAGGTAGCGGGAGGCGTCCTCGGCCCGGACGCCCCGGGCCACCCGCCCCACCACGGCGGCCAGCTCGCCCTCGTAGTCCACCCGCCGGCTGATGGAGGGAAGGGGGATCCGGTCCCCCGGGCCGATGACCGAGGTGGAGGGCTTGAGGAACACCAACGGCTCCTCGGGGACCTCGCTGCCGAACTCGGCGGCGTGCAGGGGGTAGTTCTTCCCCACCGCCACCACCTTGGAGGGAAGGACGGGGGCCAGGAGCCGGACGGTTGAGAGGGGCACCTCCTCGCCCGTGGGGACGGGGTCCTGGAAGAAGGTGCCCCGGAGGACCCGGACGCGATCGTCGTCCAGCACCCCCGTGGCGATGCGCTCGTCGTGGCGGAACCGGACCAGCCTCATCGGCGGCCAGGCTACCGCACGGGCTCCTCCTGCCCGCCGGCGAGGAGGGTGCCCGTGCGCCAGGTGGCGCCCACGCTCCGCCAGTAGCCGGCGATCATCTCCCGGGGAGCCAGGCGCGAGAGCTCCTCGGTGGGCGACTCGAACAGCCGGAGTTCCGCCTCCCCGGTCCAGGCCTCCGAGACCTCCACGTCGTGGCTGCGCATGGTCACCAGCTCGTGCAGGGCCGGCGGCGACCCCGTCTCGATGGAGGGGAAGAACCGGTGGTGGAGCATGGGTCGGGCGTTCACGAAGCCCGCCGTCTCCGACGGCCCGGTGATGGTGAACCGGACCTCGATGAGCCGCCGGTCCCCGGCGGCCAGGGTGGCGCCGAAGCGTCCCCCGGGGGCGAGGCGGGGCCCGGCCTTCCCCACCGCCACCGGACGGGTCATCCAGATGGACCCCAGCTTCTTCGGGTAGCCCTGGTGCCAGCCCCGGGCCAGGGCGAAGTCCTTGTCCACCCAGATGTACACGCAGCGGGAGTAGGTCTCCCCCCGGTAGCGGCAACGGACGACCACGAAGCACTCCCGGTACTGGGCCCGGACGGGATCGAGCAGCTCCTCGAAGCTGTCAGAGCAGGACTGCCAGTCGGCGAAGACCACCGCCACGGCGCCCGGGTCCTCCTCGGCGGGCTCGAGGGGATCCGGGAGCAGCTCCGCCACCCGCGCCGGGTCGGTCCGGTACTCCACGGTGAGGAGGTCGCCGGAGTAGTGCCAGGGGGGCTCGGGCACGATCGAGGCTCGCCCCTCCGGGGATCGGGGCATCATGAAGCCGCGGAGCTCCGCCACGGCCCGCATACTACCGGGGGGCGAAGAAGGCGCAGGGGAGGGACATGGAGCGGCGGAGGATCCTGCTGGACGGGGCCGTCACCCCCGTGGTGCGGGACGGCGAGTGGCTCGTGGCGGGCGACGGGCGCCGGGTGCGGGCCGAGGAGGCGATCCACCTCCCGCCCTGCGAGCCCACGAAGATCATCTGCGTCCACCTGAACTACCGGAGCCGGGTGGAGGAGTTCGGCGCGAGGCTCGGGCCCGCCCCCACCTACTTCCACAAGCCGGTCTCGTCGCTCAACGCGCACATGGGGACGGTGGTGCGGCCCGACCGGTGCCGCTACCTGAACTACGAGGGCGAGGTCGCGGTCGTGATCGGGGCACCGACCCGGAACGTCTCGGTCGAGGAGGCCTACGAGCGCATCGCCGGCTACACCATCGCCAACGACTTCGGCCTCCACGACTTCCGCGACACCGACGCCGGGTCCATGCTCCGGGCGAAGGGGTCGGACACCCTCTGCCCGCTGGGCCCGGGGATCGTGGACGACTGGGACCCCCGGGGCAAGCGGATCCGGACCTACGTGAACGGCGAGGTCCGCCAGGACGGGTCCACCAACGAGATGGTCTGGGAGGTGGGCTACCTGGTCGCCGACATCGCCCGGACCATCACGCTGCTGCCCGGGGACGTGATCCTCTCCGGGACCCCGGCGAACTCCCGGCCCGTCCAGCCCGGGGACGTCGTGACCGTCGAGGTCGAGGGGCTCGGCGCGCTCACGAACCGGATCGTGGCGGGGCCGACGCCGGTCCGGGAGGACGTGGGCGCCCAGCCCAGCGAGTCCGAGGAGGTGGTCTCGACCGCCCTCGGCGGGGACTGGGAGCTTCGCGGCATCCGCCCGCCCCGCCGGGGGTGAGGTCGGCAACCCTCCCACAGGATGTCGGTGGGGCCGGATAGACTCCGGCCGAAGGTCGGAGGGAAGACGCGGAGCCGCTGGATGACGCAGGCCCTGGGCGGGATCACGACCCACGTCGTCCGCGAGGGAGACGCTCGCGACCTCTCCTGGCTCGAGCCGGAGTCGGTGCACCTCGTGTGCACCAGCCCCCCCTATGGCTCCCTCAAGCGCTACCCCGAGCATCCGGGCCAGCTCGGCAACATCGAGGCCTACGAGGCGTTCCTCGACGAGCTCGACAAGGTCTGGAGGTACTGCTTCCGGGCCCTCGTGCCCGGTGGTCGGGTGGCATGCGTGGTCGGTGATGTGTGCGTCTCGCGCCGGCGGGGAGGACGGCACCACGTCCTTCCCCTGTCCGCGGACATCCAGGTCCGGGCCCGGCGGATCGGGTTCGACTGCCTGACGCCGATCCGGTGGCTCAAGGTGGCCAACATCAGCATGGAGGCGTCGCGGTCCAGCCGATACCTGGGAAAGCCGAACCTCCCTAACGGGGTCGTCAAGAACGATGTCGAGCACATTCTCTTCCTCAGGAAGCCTGGCGGCTACCGGAAGCCCTCCCCAGAGCAGGAGCGTCGCTCGTTCATTGCCACCGACGACTACGTCCGCTGGTTCTCGCCGGTGTGGACGGACATTACGGGACAGCTTCGCCGGGACCATCCCGCGCCCTACCCGCTGGAGGTCCCCCGCCGGCTGATCCGCATGTTCAGCTTCGTCGGAGACACCGTCCTCGACCCCTTCGCCGGCACCGGCACCACGGCGGTGGCCGCCCTGGAGACGGGCCGTCACTCGATTTCCGTGGAGGTGGAGCCGCGGTACGTGGACATCATCGAGCGGAGGCTCCAGAGCCACGGTGGGCTCCTGGGTCGCGTCGAGGTCCACCGTCCAGGGCAGGGCATGCCGGCCACCGCGACCCGTGACGGGCGATGACGCCATCCGGCGCCCCAGCAGGCATTCCCCTGTCGATGCCCTCGATACGATCCCTGCGCCCACCATCGAGGACTACGTCACCGCGGTGTCCGAATACGTCCGGCTGGCCCCCACCCTCACCGCCAGCCAGAAGAAGATCGGACAGATCCGGACGTCTGACGCCCTGGGCCGCGTCGTGCTGCGCGAGCTCCAGGCGAAGCTCCCCCACCTTCGGCACGGTCGAGCCGGTGAGACCTCGGTCTCAGGGGCCCTGCGTACGGTCAAGGCGGATGTGTCGGAAGTCCATCCCCTCGACGGGCTCCGCCTCGCGGTCGAGCTCAAGCCGGTCCTGCTCGCGGTGGGCCGGGCTATCTGGAACCGGTTCGGGGACCTTCGGACGTTCGCTGTAAACCTGCACCTGAAGTTCCCGTTCGCAGTGATCGGAGGGGTCATCGCGCTCCCGACCTACGAGCAGCAGGCTGAAGCGCGGCGTGACACCAGGCCCTTGATCGGCAGGCTGATCTCCCGCCTGGAGCGCGCCGGCGGGCGCCAGACCGAGGGCGACCCACCCCACCTGTTGGAGGGGATCGCCGTCGTGGTGTTCGACCCCGACGAGGGGGCGGCGGTAGGCGATCTGCCCGCTCCGGGCAGCCCCCTGCGCTGGGACGAGTTCATCGAGTCCCTGGTCTCGAGCTACGAGGCCCGCTTCGAGCCAGCGTGAGTCCCCGGAGGCCAGGGCCGGCGCCGGGCCGGCTGCGCCCGGCTGGCACGAAGGTCCGCGCCGCTCCGCTATGCTCGCCGCCAGGACCGTCCGGGAGCGAAGGAGCCAGCCATGAAGGTGAAGGGGGAGCGCCTCCGCCTGCTCTACGCGGACCTCCACGGCCTCGACCGGGGCAAGTACGTCTACGGCGAGGAGCCCACCAGGGCCAACTTCTGCATCGGCGTGTACCCCCTCACCCTGGACCGGGAGATCATCCCCGTGCCGGGCCTGCAGTTCGACGTCGGGCTGCCCGACATGGAGGCCCACCTGGACCCCTCGACCCTCCGACCCGGGTGGGAGCCGGACACCGTCGTCGGCATCGCCGACGCCCGCTTCCGGGGCCGGCCGGTGGCCGTGGACCCCAGGGAGGTCCTTCGCCGCGCCGTGGCCCCCTGGGAGGCCATGGGTCTCACCCCCC
This sequence comes from uncultured Actinomycetes bacterium, assembly GCA_964449755.1. GTDB lineage: Bacteria > Actinomycetota > UBA4738 > UBA4738 > HRBIN12 > CAYVCH01. Next base: position 26,301 of record CAYVCH010000002.1, on the reverse strand, counting down.
AACTGGGGTACGAGTTCGAGTTCTACCTCCTGGAGCCCGACGGCCAGGGGGGCTGGCGGGAGCTGCGGACCCCCGGGGCCCGGGTCTACGGCACCGGGATGGCCGTCGACCCCCACGGCGTGGTGAACGACGTGGTGGAGACCTCCCGGGCCAGCGGCTTCGACATCGAGGCTTGGAGCAGCGAGTACGACACTCCCCAGTTCGAGATCAACCTGCGCTACGACGAGACCCTCCCCGCCGCCGACGCCGCCTTCCTGTGGCGGGTCCTCGCCCGGGAGGTGGCCGCCCGCCGGGGCTTCCACCTCACCTTCCTGGGCAAGCCCTTCGGGGACCGCAGCGGCAGCGGCCTGCACCTGAACGTGAGCTTCCGCGGGAGCGACGGGTCCAACGCCCTGGACGACCCGACCGCCCCCGACGGGCTCTCGGACCTGGCCCGGCAGTGCATCGGCGGCCTCCTCGCCCACCACGAGGCCCTGGCCGCCGTCTGCGCCCCCCACGTGAACGCCTACAAGCGGCTGCAGCCGGACATGCTGGCCGGCTACTGGGCCAACTGGGGCCACGACGACCGGACCGTCACCGTCCGGGTCTCCCCGGAGCGGGGCGCCACCTCCCGCCTGGAGTACCGGGTCCCCGACGCCGCGTCCAACCCCTATCTGGTCGGGGCGGCCGTCCTCCACGCCTGCCGCCTGGGGGTGGAGGGCGGGGTGGAGCCCCCGCCCCCCCAGCCCGTGGGCGAGGCCCCGAACACCGACCGTCGGGTCCCGCCGACCCTGGAGCAGGCCCTGGAGGCCCTGGAGGCGGACCAGGCCCTCCGGTCGGCCCTCGGGGGCGAGCTCGTCACCGCCTTCACCATGATCAAGCGGGCCGAGTGGGAGAAGTACGCGAAGGCCGTGGAGGACCCCGCCACCACCGAGGTCACCCCCTGGGAGCTCGGCTACCTGCTCCCGTTCTTCTGAGGGGCCGCCTCACCCGCCGGGTCCGTGCTTCCCGGGCTCCCACCGTGAGCCCAGGACCCGGCCGGCGAGGCCCCGGAGGACCTCCTCCAGGTCCGTAGCCATCGTCTCGTTCCAGCGGTTCAGGAACCCAAACAGCCCCACCACCGCCAGGATCTCGACGATCTCTCCCTCGTCGAAGTGGCGTCGGAGCGCCCGGAAGTGGGCCTCGGTCACGGCGTTCGGCACCACGGAGGCGTCCCGGGCGAAGCGCAGGGCCGCCCGCTCGGCCTCCGAGTACAGGGGGCTCCGCTCGAAGTCCCAGACGGCGGCGACCTTCTCCTCCGGGACCCCCCGCATCCGCGCATCCACCGCCTCGTGGGCCTGGCAGTAACGACACCCCGCGGCCCAGCTGGCGACCAGGGCGACCAGCGGCTTCAGGGTCACCGGCACCGTGCCCGTCCGCCAGATGGCCGTGATCAGCTCGGAGAGGGCCCGCAGGATCTCCGGCCGGCGGGCCATCGTGAGCAGGCTGTTGGGCACGAAGGACAGGGTCTCCTCGTAGAGCCGGAAGAGCCCCTCCAGCTCCGGGTGGTCCTCCCGGTTCAGCGGTTCCACGCGGGCCACTCCCATCACCTCCCCAGCGCCGGGCCGGACCTTGCGTCGACCGACCGTTCGGTAGCAAGATATCCTTCGGTACCGAAAGATCTTCGTCCGGGAGGGAGCGCCATGCACGTCGCCGCCGGCCGTCTCGAGGACATCCAGCTCTGGAGCCACGACTTCTTCGTGGAGGAGGTTCCCCACTGGGCCTTCACCCTCCTGCGCCGACACGACCCCGTCCACTGGCAGGAGGAGCCCCCGCCTAACCACGGCTTCTGGGCCGTCACGCGGTTCCGGGACATCGAGGGGGTCCTGAAGGACACCGCCACCTTCTCCTCGGCGCAGGGCATCACCCTGGAGGAGCAGACCCCCGAGGAGGTGGAGGCCCGCCGGTCCATGATCGACATGGACCCCCCCAGGCACACCAGGCTCCGGAAGATCGTGAGCCCCCTGTTCACCCGCTCCGCCGTCGCCCGCTACGAGGGGTTCTGCCGGGAGCTGGCCCGCCGGGTCCTCGACCACGCCCTGCCCAAGGAGGAGTTCGACTTCGTCGAGGAGGTCTCCCGGGAGCTGCCCATCCGCATCCTCGCCCGGATCATGGGCGTTCCCGAGGAGGACACCCCCCAGATCATCGAGTGGGGCGACGCCATGATCGCCCAGGCCGACCCGGAGTACTCCCGGGCGGTGATCGACAAGGAGGACACGAGCGACTACCGCCTGCTCCCCTTCCGGAGCCCCGCCGCCCTCGACATGATGGCCTACGCCCACGCCATGGCCGCGGAGCGGCGCCGGGAGCCCCGGGACGACCTCGTCACCAAGCTCGTCCACGCCGAGGTCGAGGGGCAGCGCCTCACCGAGCAGGAGCTCGACAACTTCTTCTGCCTCGTCGCGGTGGCCGGCAACGAGACCACCCGCCACGCGATCAGCCACGGGATGCTCGCCCTGATGGAGCACCGGGACCAGTGGGAGCGGCTCCGCCGGGACCCCTCCCTCATGCCCCTCGCCATCGAGGAGATCCTGCGGTGGTCCTCCCCGACCATGCACTTCCGCCGCACCGCCACCCGGGACGTCGAGCTGGGAGGCAGACGGATCCGCCGCGGCGACAAGGTGGTTGTCTGGTTCGTCTCCGGCAACCGGGACGAGGAGGTCTTCGCCGACCCCTTCCGGTTCGACGTGGGCCGGGACCCGAACCCCCAGATGGCCTTCGGCAGCGGCGGGCCCCACATCTGCCTCGGTGCCCACCTGGCCCGCCTGGAGGTGAGGGTCATGTTCGAGGAGCTGCTGCCGCGCCTGGCGGACATCGAGCTCACCGGGCCCGTGGAGCGCCTGCGCTCGAACTTCATCAACGGCGTCAAGCACATGCCCGTCCGCGTGACCCCGGCCTGAGGCAGCCGAGGCGAGTCGGCCGGCTACCGACGCCCCTCCGCCGCCCGGAGGAGGGCCCGCAGCAGCCCGGCCAGTCGCTCCTGCTGTCGGGGGCTCAGGCCGGCCGTGAGCGCCGTCTCGGCGGCGTTGAACCGGGGGAACAGGTCCTCGATCTTTGCCAGGCCCGCCGCGGTGAGGGAGACCCGCACCATGCGCCCGTCGGCCTCGCTCCGCCGCCGCCGGACCAGCCCCCGTCGCTCCAGGGTCGTCACCACCCCCGTGCTCGTGGGCCGGCTGATGCCGACGGCGGCGGCCAGGTCCCGGGCCTCCAGCTCCCCCCACACCCACAGGACCCAGAGGACGGAAAAGGAGGTCCAGGAGAGCCGGTCGGGGGCAAGGACCTGCCGCTCCATGGTCCGGCGGATGGCGATGGAGGCCCGGAACAGGTTTGACGTCACCGCCATGGCCCGGAAGTCCAGGGGCAGGTGGCCGAGGCGCTCCAGGACCCTCCGCTCGGCCGGCAGGAGGTCGTCCTGGGGGCTCACCCCCCGCCCCCTCCCGCCGCCAGCCGGCCCCCCACCTCTCGGGCGATGTCCACCAGGGCCCGCACGTCCTCCTCGGTGGTCCGGAAGTTGACGAAGCACGGTCGGAGGTAGACCTGGCCGTCGATGAGGGCCGAGGCCAGGTAGACCCGGCCGTCGGCCTGGAGGGCCCGGGCCAGGCGCCAGTTGTGGTCGTTCACGTCCTCCACCCCCGGAGGCACGTGGCGGAAGGGCACGATGGAGAGCTGGGGCGGCCCCAGGGCCTCCAGGTCGGGGTGCCGTCGCGCCTCGTCGTAGAGGAGACGGGCCTCGGCGAGGTTCCGGGCAATGGCCTCCCGGAAGGCCCGGGCGCCGTGGGCCCGGAAGGCGAGCCAGAGCTTCAGGGCCCGGAAGGGCCGGGAGTACTCCAGGGTGATGTCCACGGCGTGGAGCTCGTGCCGCTGGTGGGGCAGGTAGCCCTCCTCGTGGGAGAAGGCGGCCACCAGGTCCTCGGGGCGGCGCACGAGGACGATCCCGCAGGCCTTCGGCACGTAGAGCCACTTGTGGGCGTCCACCGACACGGAGTCGGCCCGCTCCACCCCCGCGAAGAGGTGGGCGTGGGAGGGCACGGCGGCGGCGGGGAGCCCGTAGGCGCCGTCCACGTGGAGCCAGACCCCCCGCTCCTGGCACACGTCGGCGAGGGCGTCGATGGGGTCGATGGCCCCGGTGAGGGTGGTCCCGGCCGTGGCCACCACGGCCACCGGCGTGACGCCGCGTGCCCGGTCCCCGTCGATGGCCTCGGCCACGGCCTCCGGCACCAGCCGCCGCTGGCCGTCGGTGGGCAGGGCCCGCAGGTGGGCCGAGCCGATGCCGAGGAGCTCCACGGCCCGGGTCACCGAGTAGTGGACCTCCCGGGAGCAGTACACCGCCGCCCGGGCCCCGGCCATGCCCTCCCTCCGGACCCCCGGCAGGGCCCGCTGCCGGGCCGCCGCCAGGGCGCTCACGTTGCTCACCGTCCCGCCGCTCGTGAAGGCCCCCGCCGCCGTCACCGGGTAGCCAACGAACTCCGCCGCCCACCGCACGGCCTGGCGCTCGATCTCGGTGGCCGCGGCGGCGTAGACGGCCAGGTTGATGTCGTAGCAGGAGGCCAGGGCGTCGGCCACGGCTCCGACCTCCAGGCCCGAGGACCCGATGAAGGCGAAGTAGCGGGGGCGGGGCTGGGCGATGCTCTCGTCCAGGATCCGACCGGCGTCGTCCAGCACCTCCAGGACGGGGGAGGGCTCCTCCGGCAGCCCCTCCTTCAGGAGGGCGAGGACCCGCTCATCCAGGGGCGGCTCCTCGGGTCGGAACCGGTCGAAGCTCCGCCAGGCCTGGGCCACCAGCTGTGCGGCCCTGGCCAGGGCCTCCTCCCGCGGGCGGTCCAGGCGCAGGGGCGGGCCCGCCTCCGGCCCTGACCCCGGCCCGCGGCTCACCACGCGCCTCCTACGCGGCGGTCGCCGCCGTCCAGCCCCCCGGGGGTCGTTCGAACCACACGTGCACCTGTCCGGTCCCCACCGACGACTCGTAGTCGGAAAAGCGCACGCCCCGGGCGCGGCAGGCGCGCCCGCCGATGGCTCCCACCATCATGAGGTAGTGGCCGAAGTCGCCCTCGGGGGTGTGCTCCAGGTAGGCCGGCATCCCCTCGATGACGGCCCCGTGGTCGCCCCGCTCCCACAGCTCCAGGACCCGCTCGTCGGCGGCCCTGGCCTCGGGGGTGATGACGTGCGCGGGGTCCGACGGCTCGTGCTGGCGCAGCTGCCGGAGGGGCCAGAACCGGTGGGTCATGCCCCCCGACGCGAGCAGGACCACCCGCCGGGGCAGGGCCTCCACGGCTCGGGCGAGCAGCTCCCCCACCAGCAGGAAGTCCTCGGTCTCCGCCGTCTGGCACACGCTCACCGTGACCCACCGCCACCCGTCCCGGAGATAGGTCCAGACGTTCACGGTGCCGTAGTAGATGGGCAGGTAGGGGTCGTCGACGGCGGTGATCCAGCAGTCGTCCCGCCCCTCCGCCCGGGCGGCGAAGGCCCGGGCGAGCTCCGGGTCACCGGGGATGTCGTAGGGGATGGCCCGCATCCCCCGGGGGAGCTCGCTCGAGGTGAAGTGCCCGGCACGGCGCTCGTGGGCCGTCACCACCGTCTCGAAGGTGGTGAACCAGTGGGTGTCGAAGACCACCACGGTGTCGGGGGCGAGGCGGTCGAGGACCTCGTCCTTCAGCCTCCGCAGGCCCGTTACGAGGCTGATCTCCTTGCCCTCGTTGATCTCCAGCCGGACCTCCTCCGGCAGCATGATGGTGGGGACGTGAGACACCACCCCCGCACCGACGATCTCCCCCATGCGATCCTCCTCTCCTCCCCGTGGGGCCCGCTGCGCCCCCGGCCTCAGCCCTCCCGCCTCCGGATCCACCCGCCGGGGGCGTAGCAGACGTCCTTCACGTCGCAGTAGAAGTCGAAGCTCCACTCGCCCCCCTCCCGGCCGATCCCGGAGTCCCGGGCGCCGCCGAAGGGGGCCCGCAGGTCCCGCACGTAGAAGCAGTTCACCCAGACGGTCCCGGCCACCAGGCCGGCGGCGACCCGCTCCGCCCGAGCCCGGTCCCCCGTGTAGACGGTGGCCGCCAGGCCGTAGCGGGTCGAGTTGGCCAGGGCCACGGCCTCCTCCTCGTCGTCGAAGGCCTGGAGGGTGAGGACGGGCCCGAACACCTCCTCGGTCAGGATCTCCGAGCCGGGAGGGGCGTCGACGAAGAGGGTCGGCCGGTAGTACAGGCCCCCCAGCTCCTCGTTGGGGCCCCCGCCGATGACGGCCCGGGCGCCCTCCGCCACGGCCCGCCGGACGAACCCGTCCACCCGCTCCAGGTGCTCTCGGGTGATCTGGGGGCCGACGTCCGTCTCGGGCCGGCGCGGGTCGCCCTGGCGGAGGGCCAGGGCCAGCTCGACGAACCGCTCCAGGAACCGGTCGTGGATGCGCCGTTCGACGAGGAGCCGGGTGCCGGCCAGGCACACCTGGCCGGCGTTGTCGTACTGGTTCACGGCCTGCCGCACGGCGGCCTCGAAGTCGGCGTCGGCGAAGACCAGCAGGGGCGACTTCCCGCCCAGCTCGAAGGAGACGGGGGTGAGGTTGCGGGCCGCCGCCTGGCCGATGATGCGGGCGGTGGCCGTGGAGCCGGTGAAGGAGATGCGGTCCACATCGGGGTGGGCGACGAGGGCCGCCCCCGCCTCCTCCCCGATGCCCTGGATCACGTTGAGGACGCCGTCCGGCACCCCCGCCTCCCGGCAGATCTCGGCCAGCAGGGAGGCGGTGAGGGGGGCCCACTCGGCCGGCTTCAGCACCACCGTGTCGCCCGCGGCCAGGGCCGGTGCCACCTTCCACGTCTCCAGCATGAAGGGGGCGTTCCAGGGCGTGATGAGGACCGCGACCCCCGCCGGCTCCCACCGGACGTGGTTCACGTGGCCCCGGGTCTCGAAGGGCTCACGGGAGAGGCGCAGGAGGAAGTCGGCGAAGAAGTGGAAGTTGTGGGCGGCCCGGGGCATCACGCTCCGCTCCATCGACCGGAGCAGGGACCCGTTGTCCCGGGTCTCCACGGCCGCCAGCTTCGGGACCGACCGCTCGATGGCCTCGCCCACGGCGTGGAGGATCCGGGACCGCTCCTCGGGCGGCGTCGCGGCCCAGGCGGGGAAGGCCTGCCGGGCGGCCTCCACGGCGGCGGCGGCCTCCTTCTCGCCGCCCCGGGCCACCTCGGCGATGACCGCCTCGTCGATGGGGGACCGGTCCTCGAAGGCGTCGGCCGAGGACACCCATTCGCCTCCGATCCAGTGGTCGGTGGGGACCTTGACGCCCTCGACGGTCGCGGTGGTGGCCATCTCCCTCCCTCCGCCGGCCCATCCCGCCGGCATGGCCCTCGGCGATCGTTCGCTACCGAAAGTATGGCCGGCGGCGGCACCTGTCAACCGGCGCCACGCGGGCGGACGGGAGCGCGACGAGGCGGGTGGTCCCTTCGCTCAGGACACCGTCAGCGTGCCCTCCATCCCCGACTCCCGGTGGCCGGGGAGGGAGCAGTAGAAGGCGTAGGTGCCGGGGGGGAGGGTGAACTGCCCCGTCCCCGTCTGCCCGGGCTGGACCTCGATGCGCAGGTCGGCCTCGTCGACGCGGAAGTCGTGCGTCAGCGTGCCGGCGTTCGTGAACTCCACGGTGACCGTCGTGTTCGCCGGGGCCCTGAGGGCCGCCGGCGCGAACTCCCTGCCCGACACGGTCAGGGTGGGCCCGCCCCCCCCGCCGGGGGCCGCGCCACCGTCCCCCCCGGTGGCCGCACCGCCGCCTCCGCCGCAGGCGGCGACCAGCGCCGCGACCACCACCAGCGCGGCCAGCCTCCGCACGTCCACGCCCTCCTCCTTCCGTGCCCGCCCGCAGGACCTTCCGCCGACCGGCCCGTGAGGCTCCCGGCCAAATCCGCAGGGCCCCGCCGGCCGGACGCGGCCTACCCTGCCACGTACGTGAGCCAGTGCCGGTAGCGCTCGACCTCGCCCCGGGTGGCGGCGAAGAAGACGCCCTGCAGCTCCTTCGTGACGGGGCCACGGGTGCCCTCCCCCACCCGACGGTCGTCCACCTCCCGGATGGGGGTGATCTCGGCGGCGGTGCCGGTGAAGAAGGCCTCGTCGGCGTGGTAGAGGTCGGTGCGGACCAGGTTCTCCTCCCGCACCTCGTACCCCAGGTCCCGGGCCATGGCCATCACCGAGGCCCGGGTGATGCCGTCCAGACAGCCGGCGGAGGTGGGGGGCGTGAACAGCACGCCGCCCCGGACCACGAACACGTTCTCGCCGGTGCCGTCGGTGACGTAGCCCTGCTGGTTCAGCATGATGGCCTCGTCGTACCCGGCCTTCAGGGACTCCACCTTGGCCAGGACGGAGTTGATGTACTGGCCGGTGGCCTTGGCCGTGGCCGGCAGCGAGTTCTGGTCGTTCCGCTTCCAGCTCGAGATCTTCACCCGGACCCCCCGCTCCAGCGCCTCCTCGCCCAGGTAGGCCCCCCACGGCCAGACCGCGATGACCACGTTCACCGGGGCGTTCAGGGGGTTCACCCCCATCTCCCCGTAGCCGCGGAGCACGAGGGGGCGGATGTAGCAGGAGGCGAGGCCGTTGGCCCGGATCGTCTCCTTCACGGCCTCCACCAGGGCCTGCAGCGGGTAGGGGATCTCCAGGTGGTACAGGTGGGCCGAGCGGAACAGCCGCTTCAGGTGCTCGTCCAGGTGCCAGACGGCCGGCCCGCGGTCCGTCTCGTAGGCACGGATCCCCTCGAAGACCCCGCTCCCGTAGTGGACCCCGTGCGAGAGCACGTGGAGCTTGGCGTCGGCCCAGTCCACGAGGTGGCCGTCCATCCAGATCTTCTCCACGGGCGTGATGGGCACCTCGGCCTCCCTTCCCGCCAGCGCGGCGGCCGGTCTCGGCTGGTCTCAGGCTGGGCACAGGATACTCGCCGCGGGGCCGGAACCCGGGGCGGCGCAGGGGAGGGCTCCCGGCTGCCGGGTCCCCCGGCGGCCGGCTCAACCGGCCCTCAGCAGGGCCGCCACCTCCTCGGGGAAGGGGAAGGTCCCGGGCTCGTAGGCGCACCAGGCCTCCTCCGCCAGGGGGTCGCCGGTGGCCCCGAAGGCCCGGGAGCGGGAGCCTCCGCAGACGGCCCGGAACTCGCACCGCCCGCAGCGGCCTCCCAGCCGGTTCGGGTCGCGGAGGGCCAGGAACAGGGGCGAGGACCGGTAGATGTCGGCCAGGGGCCGGTCGCGGATGCTGCCGGCGGCCAGGGGCAGGAAGCCGCTCGGATGCACGGTCCCCACGTGGGAGACGAACACGAAGCCCCGGGCGGCATTCACGTCCATGGGCACCCGACGGATCCGTCCCTCCTCCCAGGGGGCGTCGGGCAGCAGCTCCCGGGCCCGCCCCCGCAGGACCCGGTAGGTGGGCCCCAGGCCGAGGACGGCCTCGGGATCCAGCCCCCGCTCCTCGAGCACCCGCCGCTGGAGCACCACCCGGCGGAAGTGGGGCGCCTCGGTGGTCTTCACCGACACGACCCGGTCCGCGTCGTAGAGGAAGTGCAGGACGTCCTCGAACTCCCGGGGGGAGAGCTGCGGCAGGGCTGCGCCCCGTCCCGTGGGGACCAGGAAGAACACGCTCCAGGTCATGGCGCCCTCGTCGTGGACGAGGCGCAGCACACCCGGCAGGTCCTCCAGGTTGTGGGGGCCGGCCGTGGTGTTCACCTGGACCTTGAACCCCAACCGGCGGGCCGCCCGCCAGGCCGAGAGGGTCCAGCCGAAGACCCCCGGCACGCCGCGGAACCCGTCGTGGCGCTCGGGGGTGGAGCCGTCCACCGACAGCGACAGGGCGACGGCCCCCGCCTCCCGGAGACGCCCCAGGTTCTCCTCGGTGAGGGTGGGGGTCCCCGACGGGGAGACCGCCACCGGCAGGCCCAGGGCCACCCCCCGGGCGACCAGCTCGAACAGGTCCGGCCGCTTGAAGGGGTCGCCGCCGGTGAGCACGAAGAGCGGCGGCGGCGGCCCGAAGGCCGCCACCTCCTCCATGAGCCGGACCCCCTCGTCGGTGGAGAGCTCGTCGGGGTGGCGCTCGGGGACCGCCTCGGCCCGGCAGTGGCGGCAGGCGAGGTCGCAGGCGCGGGTCACCTCCCAGATCACGAGGAAGGGCCGCGACCCCAGGTCGTACCGGGCGTGGCGGAGGGCGGAGCCCCCCGGCGGCCTGACGGGCTTCGGGGGCGGGGCGGGGGGCAGGCGCACCGGGTCCATGGGCTGCCTCAGGCGGGGAGGGTGAGGAAGCGGGCCCAGGCGGCGCCGGCCACCGCCACGACGCGCTCCTCCACCTCCGGCGGGACGGCGGTGTCCAGGGCGAGCACCATGAGGGCCTCCCCGCCGGCCACGTCGCGGGCCACCTGCATGAGTCCCACGTTGACGCCGGCCTCCCCGAGGACGGTCCCGACGCGGCCGATGACGCCGGGGCGGTCCTGGTAGCGGAGGAAGGCCATGTGGGCGGCGGGGGCCACCTCCACGTCGAAGCCCAGCACCTGGACGATGCGCTCGGCGTGGCGCCCACCGACCACGGTGCCCGCCACCGACACCTCGCCGTCCTCGGTCTCGGCCCGGAGGGCCACCAGGTTCACGTAGTCCCGGGAGGCCGACGAGCGCACCTCCGACACCGCGATCCCCCGCTCCCGGGCCAGGACGGGGGCGTTCACGAGGGACACGGGCTCGTCCACGAAGAAGGCCAGGGATCCCTTGAGGGCGGCCAGCGTGAGCACCCGGGTGTCGGCCTCGGCGATGGGCCCCAGGTAGGCGCACTCGATGGACCGGAGGGCCCGATCGGCCAGGCCCGTGAGGAGCCGCCCCAGGCGCTCGGCCAGGGTGAGGAAGGGCCGGACCGCCTCGGAGACCTCTGCCCCCGCCGAGACGTTCACCGCGTAGGGGACGAACTCCCCCTTCAGGGCGAGGCGCACCATCTCGGCGATGGCGGCGCCGGTCTTGTCCTGGGCCTCCACGGTGGAGGCCCCCAGGTGGGGGGTGACCACCACGCTCTCCAGGGCGAACAGGGGGCTCTCGGTGGTCGGCTCCTCGGCGAACACGTCCAGGGCCGCGCCCCCCAGGTGCCCCGCCTCGACGGCCCTGGCCAGGGCCGCCTCGTCCACGATGCCGCCTCGGGCGGTGTTGATCAGGCGGGCCCCGGGCTTCATCAGGGACAGCTCGTGCTCCCCGATGAGCCCCTCGGTCTCCGGCGTGCGGGGGAGGTGGATGCTGACGAAGTCCGACTGGACGAGGAGGGCCTCCAGGGTCGGCATGAGGTCGGCCCCCAGCTCCTTGGCCCGGTCGCGGGAGACGTAGGGGTCGTAGGCGATGATCCGCATCCCGAAGGCCGCCGCCCGCTGGGCCACCAGGGCGCCGACGCGGCCCAGACCCACGATCCCCAGGGTCTTGCCCGCCAGCTCCACCCCCTGGAACCGGCTCCGGTCCCAGCGGCCCGCCCGCAGGGCCGCGTGGGCGGCGGGGATGTTGCGGGCCTGGGCGAGCAGGAGGGCCATGGCGTGCTCGGCGGCCGAGAGCACGTTCGACTGGGGCGCGTTCACGACCATGATCCCCCGGCGGGTGGCCGCCTCCACGTCCACGTTGTCCACGCCGATGCCGGCCCGGGCCACCACCTTGAGGTTCCGGGCGGCCTGCAGGACCCGGGCCGTGACCTTCGTCTGGGATCGGACGACGAGGGCATCGTAGGGCTCGATCTCCCCCGCCAGGTCCCCGCTGGCCAGGTCCAGGCGCACGTCCACGTCGAAGTCCCGCCGGAGCAACTCCAGGCCCCGCTCGGACAGGGCCTCGGTCACGAGGATCCGCACGCCGCTACCCCCCGTTCCCGCGCCCGCCCGCCGCCAAGACCTCCTCGGCCGCCGCCACCGCCGCTCCCCGCTTCACCGGGTAGCCCAGCCGCTCCAGCGACATCTCGATGGCCGCGAGGCCCCGCACCATGTCCAGGGGCTCGTGGAAGCCGAGGTGGCCAATGCGGAAGACCTTGCCCCGCAGGGGACCCTGCCCGGGCGCCAGGACCACCCCGAAGTCGGCCCGGACCCGCGCGCAGAGCCGGTCGGCGTCGATGCCCTCGGGGGCCCGGACCGCCGTCACCGTCCAGGCCCGCTCCGGGTCCTCGCCGAACAGGTCGAGGCCGAGGGCCCGGATCCCCTCCTTCACCGCCCGCGACAGCAGCTCGTGGCGGGCGAAGGCCGCCTCCGGCCCGTCCCCGTAGTAGAGCTGGAGGGCGGCGCGGAGCCCCTGGAGGACCGAGATGGCCGGCGTCCAGGGGTTCTCCGGCTCGGGGAGGGCGTAGAACTGCCGGTAGGCGCCCCAGTCGAAGTAGAAACGGGGGTTGCGGGCCTCCGCGTGGGCCGCCCAGGCCGCCTCCGAGACCGCCACGAAGGCCAGCCCCGGCGAGGCCGAGAGGGCCTTCTGGGACCCCCCGACGGCCACGTCGATCCCCCAGCCGTCCACGTCCAGGGGGACGGCGCCGAGGGAGGACACGGCGTCCACGACGACCAGGGCCCCCCGGTCCTTCGCCACCCGGGCCAGGGCCTCCACGTCGTGGACCACGCCGGTGGAGGTCTCGCTCTGGGTGAGGAGGACGGCCCTGGCCGGCGCCTGGTCCAGGGCCGCCGCCAGGTCCCCCGCCTTCACCGTCTGCCCCCACTCGTAGTCCACCGTGCGCACGTCCAGGCCGTAGGCCCTGGCCAGGGCGGCCCACCGCTCGGCGAAGAAGCCGGCCAGGGGCACCAGGACGGCGTCCCCCGGCGAGAAGCAGTTGGCGACGGCCGACTCCAGGCCGCCGGTCCCCGAGGCGGTGAGGACGAGGACGTCCCCCTCGGTGCGGAACAGCCGCTTCAGGCCCTCGGTCACCTCCCGGAGGAGCCGGCCGAACCCGGGGCCCCGGTGGTACACGAGGGGGCTGCCCTGGGCGAGCAACACCTGGGGCGGGATCGGCGTGGGGCCGGGGGCCAGGATGATCTCGGGCCTGTCCACGTCGGTCTCCTGTCGCGGGCGGGGCGCGTCCCGCAGCCTAGCACGGCCCCGCCGTGGGCCACCGCGGCTACCAGCGCAGGGCGCGCCAGACGTCCTCGCCCCGCGGCCGCAGGTCGTGCCCGGGGCCGGGTTCCCGCCGGAGGCCCCGCCGGCCCGAGGGGCGCAGGCCGCGCCCCGCCCGCTCCCGGGCGGCTCGGGCCAGGCGCTGCTGCCGGTCCAGGTCGCAGGGCACGTGGGTCACCCCGGGGGGCAGCATCAATCCGCCCTCGGGGCCAGGGCGCGCAGATCCAGTTCGGGGTCCCCGAGGGCCCCGGGGTCGGGACGGGCCGCGGCGCGGATGAGGGGCATGGACCGGCGGGCGTCCCGGGGCCAGTTCACCGTCACCGTCGAGCGAAGCACGCCGTCTTCCAGGAGGAAGGCGGCAAAGCGCCGCTCCTCCAGGCTCCCCCGGACCACCATCCCGTCCCAGGCCGTCGCCACGCCGGCCACCTCGATGCGGGTGTCGTACTGGTCCGACCAGAACCAGTGGGGGTCGTCGAAGGCCTCCGTCCGCCCCAGCATGGAACGGGCCACGGCCTCCCCCATCTTGATGGCGTTGTCGTAGTGCTCGACCCGGACGGGCCCGAAGACCGGGTGGTCGTGGAGGGCCACGTCGCCGGCGGCGAAGAGCCCGGGGGCCGCCGCCCTCAGGGCGGCGTCCACGTGCACCCCGCCGTCGGTGGGGACGGCGCTTCCCTGGAGGACCTCCGTGGCCGGCACCGTCCCGACCCCGACGACGCACAGGTCCCCCTCGAGCCGCCGGCCGGAGCGCGTCACGGCGGCCTCGAAGCGGCCCGCCCCCTCCAGCCGCTCCACGGCCTCCCCGAACACCATCTGGACGCCGTGGTCCCGGTGCAGGCCCTCCAGGACCCGGCCCAGCTCCGGTCCCAGGACCCGCTCGAGGACGGTCCCGAACATCTCCACGGCCACCACCTCCAGACCCACCCCCCGGAGGGAGGCCGCCACCTCCGCCCCGATGAAGCCCATCCCCACGACGACCGCCCGGGAGGCGCGGGAGGCGGCCTCGCGGATGCGGTCGCAGTCACCGGCCGTCCGCAGGTCGAAGACCCCGGGCAGGTCGGCCCCGGGCACCGGCAGCCGGCGGTTCCTCGAGCCCGTCGCCAGGCACAGGGCGTCGTAGACCAGGCGCTCCCCTCCCGCCAGGTGGACCTCCCTCGCCGTCGGGTCCACGCGCTCGGCCCGGGTCCCCAGGCGGAGCTCCACCCCGTTCTCCTCGTACCAGGCGGGCTCCCGGACGTAGGCCCGGTCCAGGGGCTGCTCCCCGCGCAGGTACTCCTTGGACAGCGGGGGCCGCTCGTAGGGCGGGAGCGGCTCCTCGCCGACCACCACCAGCCGGCCGTCGAAGCCCCCGGCCCGCAGGGCCGCGGCGACCGTCGCCCCGCACAGGCCGGCCCCGACGACGACGAAGGTGGGCCCGCCCACGCTCGGCTACACGGCCACTTGCAGGTCGCCGCCCTGCTCGCGAACGGTGAAGGTCTCCACGGGCCCCGTGGCCGGGCCGGCCAGGACCTCGCCGTTCGTGACGTCGAAGCGGCTCCCGTGGCAGGGGCACTCGATGACGCTGCCCTCGAGCTCCCCCTCGGAGAGGGAGCAGGCCGCGTGGGGGCACACGTCGTCGAAGGCGTAGAGCGCGCCGTCCACGTTGGCCACCGCGATGGTGCGGTCGTCGAGGACGAAGGCCGCGACCTCCCCCTCGGCCACCTCGTCGGCCTGCCCCACGGTCACGAAGTCCGCCATCGCTCCCTCCTTCCCTCCTCGGCACCGGGGACGGCCTAAGAGCTTATCGGGGGCGCGGCGCAACGCCGGAGACGGACGCCCCCCGCGGCCGGATCACGTCCCCAGGACGTCGGGGAGCCCCAGGTCCCGGGCGAGGAGGAGCCGCTGCATCTCGCTGGTACCCTCCCCGATCTCCAGGATCTTGGCGTCCCGGTAGTACCGGGCCACCGGCGACTCCTCGATGAACCCGTAGCCGCCGAAGACCTGGACCGCCGCCCGCGCGCAGGCCACCGCCGCCTCGCTCGCGTGGAGCTTGGCCAGGGCCGCCTCGGCCTTGTGGGGCCTCCCCTGGTCCTTGAGCCAGGCCGCCCGGTAGGTGGCCAGGCGGGCCGTCTCCACCGCCACCCGCATGTCGGCCACCTTGAACTGGATCCCCTCGAACTCCCCGATGGGCCGCCCGAAGGCCCGCCGCTCCTTCGCGTAGGCGACGCTCGCCTCCAGACAGGCCTGGGCCAGGCCCACGGCCAGGGCCGCCGTGGAGATCCGGCCGGCGTCGAGGATCTCCAGGCACTGGGCGAGGCCCCGGCCCCGCTCCCCCAGGAGGTGGTCCTCGGGGACCCGACAGCCCGAGAAGGCGAGCTCGTGGGTGTCGCTGGCCCGCCAGCCGAGCTTGCGGTAGGCGGGGGCGACGGTGAGCCCCGGGGTTCCGGCGGGCACGAGGATCTGCGACAGCCGCCGCCCGTCCTCGGCGTCGGTGACGGCGGCCACCACGATCACCGAGGTGAGGGGCGTGCCGGAGTTCGTGATGAAGGCCTTGGACCCCTCGATGACCCACTCCCCGCCCTCCAGGCGCGCCCGGGTCCGGATCCCGGCAGCGTCGGAGCCAGCCCCCGGCTCGGTGAGGGCGAAGGCCCCCAGGGCCTCCCCCCGGCACATGGGCACGAGCCACCGTCGTCGCTGCTCCTCGGTGCCGAAGCGGTGGATGGGGGCGGCCCCGAGACCCACGGCGGCCGCCAGGGTGATGCCGATGGACTGGTCCACCCGGCCGAGCTCCTCCACGGCCAGGCAGAACGTGAGGAAGTCGGCGCCCTGGCCCCCGTAGGCTTCGGGGAAGGGGAGGCCGAAGAGGCCGAGCTCCCCCATCTTCCGGACCACGTCCATGGGCAGCGCCTCGGCCCGGTCGGCCTCGTCGGCCCGGGGGCGGACCACCTCCTCGGCGAACTCCCGGACCGTCCGCCGGAACTCCTCCTGCTCGGGGCTGAGGTCGAAGTCCACGGGCTCAGGCTACCGGCTGCAGCCCGGGCCGCGCAGTGGCCACGATCTGTCGCCCGGCAGCCCGGCGGCGTCAGCCGGGTGCTGCTCCCGGGGCCGACTCCCCCGAGGTGGCCGCCGGCTGGGGTGGCCGCCGAGCTCGCGCCCCTCCAGCTAGACCCATGCCCGGGCCCGCCGCACCCGCTCGAGCCCTGGCCGGGGCCACCACCCTGCCGGGGTCAGCTCACGGCGAAGGCGGCGTGCATCCCCCGCGAGTAGTGCCCGCTGATGTTGCAGATCAACACGTAGTTCCCGGGCTCCAGGTCAACGGTCAGCGTGGCGGTGCCCCCCGGCGCGATGTCCTCCACCTCGTCGACGAGGGTCAGGTCGGGCGCCGTCTCGTCCACCGCGTCCCCGACGACGGGCAGGGCATCCTCCGCCAGCTCGGTCTTGAACACCACGAGCTCGTGGACGTTGGCGCCGCCGTTCTCGACGTTGAACGTAACAGTCCCGGCCGGGGCGCTGGCCGGGTCCACGGTCACGGACCACTCGGCGAGCTTCACGGCGATGCCACCGCCGCCCCCTCCGCCCCCTCCGCCGCCGCAAGCGGGGACGGCCAGGGCCACGACTGCCAGGGCCAGCAAGAGCCGTCGCGCCATCCCGATCCTCCTTCCCGAGCTCCTAGCCTCCGACGAGGAACGCCATCCGCTCCAGCGCGGCGGTCACGAACAACCCGGCCACGTACGCGAGCGAGTACCGGTACAGGCCGCGGGTCGGGCTGGCGCCGGGTCGCCGCCGGTGCGCCCACGCCCGCCGCACCAGCCCGACCCCGCCGGCCAGCGCCACCACCAGGTAGGGGAGACCGAGTCCGCCCCAGGCCACCGGCGAGAGGCTGGCCAGGGCCGTCGCCACCGCGTAGCCGAGCATCAGACGGGCCACCCTGGTCGGCGGCGCCACGACGGGAAGCATAGGCACCCCCGCCCGGCGGTAGTCCTCGCGGAGCAGGGTGGCCAGGGCCCAGAAGTGAACGGGGGTCCACAAGAAGACGACGGCCGCCAGAGCCAGGGCCGTGCCATCCACCGTACCCGTGGCGGCCGCCCACCCCACGAGCGGCGGAAAGCAACCCGCGGCGCCCCCGATGACGATGTTCTGCGGGGACCGTCGCTTCAGCCACCAGGTGTACACGACCACGTACCAGGCGGAGCCGGCCAGGGCCAGGACCGCCGCCAGGACGTTGGCGGCTCCAACCAGCCAGAGGGCCGCCAGGGCGTTGAGCGCGAGACCGAGGGCCACGGCGTGCGCCGTCGGAACCCTGCCCCGGGGCAGGGGGCGATCCCGCGTGCGGGCCATCAGCGCGTCCAGGTCCCGGTCCAGGGCGCAGTTCAGGGCGTTGGCCCCTCCGGCGGCAAGCCCCCCGCCCCCCACGACGGCCGCCAGGACCGTGGCGTCGGCACGGCCGCCGGCGCCCACCACCGCCGCGCAGGCACCGGTCAGGACGAGCAGGGAGACGACCCGAGGCTTCGTGAGGGCCACGTAGGGGGCCAGCCAAGGGGCGCGCTCGGCAACCGCGCCCTCCGTCCCGGCCACCAGGGCCGCCCCCGACCGCGCCCTCACGGCCCCACCCTGGACGGCCTCGACCTCCCACCGGGTCCTGATGATGCTGTCCCCCGCACGAACCTCGCCCCGGCCACCCCCGGCAGCGGGTGGCCCTCCGCCACCTCATCCAGCGAGATGTGCTCCATGAGCTCCCGCATGACCGGCCGCACCGTCCGCCAGGTCTCGTGCAGCAGGCACGGGTTGCGCTCGGAGCACAGGTCGCTCCAGAACACGCAGCGCTCGAACAGGTCGGGGCCCTCGATGGTCTCCAGCACCTCCCGCACGCAGATCTCCCCCGGGGGCCGGCCCAGGCCGTAACCGCGGTTCCTTCCCTGGTGGGAGCGGAGGATCCCGTGGCGCGTCAGCTTCCGCAGGGTCTTGGCCAGGAACATGGGCGGCAGCCCGGCGGCCTCGGCCAGCCGTCCCGCCTGGATGATGCTGCCCGGCGGCTGGGTCGCGAGGTACACGAGGGCCTTCAGCCCGTACTCGCTCTCCCGCGAGAGCTTCATGCGCTACTCCACGCCCGCTAGCTCAAGGGCCACAGGCTCCCCAGACGCCAGAGGTTGCCCAGGACCACGACGGCGAACCAGCCGAGGAAGACCAGGGCCATGACCAGGGTCCCCGGGGCCCGGTGCTCCACGGCATCCAGGTCGACGGCGGGCGCAATGGCGACGCTTTGCGGCGCCTGCCCCACGGGGATCCGCCGGCCCCACAGCACCGAGCCGACGGCGATCCCGATGAACAGGGCGCCGCCCACCAGCGCCAGCACCGCCCCGATGCCCATGACGGTGAGGGCCGTGTAGGCGCCCCCGCTGAACGCGACGGGCACGGGGGCCCCCGGGTAGTCGAGGGTCGGGACCCTCCTGGGGACCCCGAGGCCACCCGAGGTCACCATCCCCACCGCCAGGAGGGCGACGCCGGCCCCGTAGACGTAGGGTTGCACCGCCGCCCAGCGCCTGCCCACCAGCTCCCGGCGGGCGATGAGCGGGATCACGTAGTAGGTCAGTCCCATGAACGCGAGGGTGGTCCCCAGCACCACGGTCGCGTGGAAGTGGCCGGGCACCGACAGCGTGTTGTGGTGGATGATGTTGATCTGCTCGTGGCCCCAGACCACGCCGGTGGTGCCCGCGAGGAAGCCGAACCCCACCATCGAGAGCACCAGGGCCGAGAAGCCGGGGTTCCGCCAGGGTCCCTTCCGGAGCCACTCGAAGAGCCCCCGGCCGTACCCCCTGGCCCGCTGGGCCACCTCCACCGAGGAGGGGATCGAGAAGGCGTGGATCATGCTCCCGAGGACGGCCCCGTACATCGCGTAGCTGGTGTTCCAGACCTTGTAGCCGATGGTGAGGCCGGGATCGGTCAGCAGGTGGTGGTTGGACCCCAGGTTGATGAACAGGATGTACAGGATGAAGGCGAACCGGCTGAGCTTCTGGTTGAGCACGCGGGCCCCGGTCGTGAGGTGCGCGAGCAGGTACCAGATGGCCACCATGGCCGCCAGGTTGATCTGCTGGCTGCCGTGTCCCATGGCCCACAGGTTCAGTCGGTAGACCTCGGGATCGAAGTCCATGATGCCGAGGGCCCAGAAGAGGGCCGGCACGAACGTGATGACCCCGCCCAGCAAGGTGAAGGTGGCGATGATGCCGGCGGCGACGAGCCCGTAGGTGAACAGCGGCAGGGACCCCGTGAAGCGCCCCTCGGCTCTGGCCACCACGATGGTCGCGAAGAACAGCCCCACCGCCAGCAGGGCGCCCACGGCGAACAGGTCGTACCCCACGTAGAACAGCGGGTGCGCCCGGAGGGGGATGTAGGCATCCCACATCACGGTGCCCCTCCCCGTGAACACCACGACGTCGGTGAGGACCGCCCCGCCCAGCATGAGCCCGTAGGCCAGCCACGCCAGGCCCGGTTTCACCAACCTGGCGTTCAGCGCCACGGCGCTCCCGAAGTACAGCCCAGCGACCTCGAAGAAGATGATCCAGAACAGCAGCATGTTCTGGCCGTGCAGGGTGACGGCTCGAAAGTAGAGGTCGGGCTGGGACGAGAGCAGGCCGATGGCCGGCCACCGGGTGAGCCCCACCAGGAGCGCCATCACCCCGCCGATCAACAGGAAGACGATGGCGGTCACGGCGTTCGTCACGATGAGGCGCTGGGCGACCAGGTCGACACGGAGCCCCGTGAGCTCGCAGGTGCGGGACGAGAACTCGACCGGCCTCCGCACGGGACGGGGGATCGCGATGGCCATGGCTCACTCCTCCACGACGATCCTGCTGCTCATTCCACGACGATCTTGCCGCTCATCTGGTAGTGGCCCAGGCCGCAGAACTGGTTGCAGATGATGGTGTACGAGCCGGGGGTCGGCGTGATCGTGAGCACGTAGTCGTACCCGGGAACGACCTGGAAGTTCATGTTCGTCGGCTGCAGCGAGAGGCTGTGCTGGACGTCGACGGAGGACAGGTGCAGCCGATACGTCTTGCCCGCCGTCAGCACCAGGATGGGGCTCCACTGCCACTGCCGGGCGATGAGGTACACGTCCCCCTCCGGGGGCCGCACCACCGGGAGGCCCGCCTCGGTCCCCACCTGGTACTGGTCGATGAATGCGTTCGCCCGCTCCAGGAACTGAGCGGGCGCGATCCGGTAGTACTCGTTCGGGGTGTTCTGTTTCGCGAAGAGGTGCCACGCCGGCATCGAGAAGAACAGCAGGAGCGTGAAGCCGACACTGAGGCCGACCCAGACGCGCTCCTGGCGGCCGACCGGCCTCCACCAGACCCGCTCGGGTGCGGTGAGCGCCATCCCCTTTCCCCCTCGTACCTCAGGCCCCCGCCGCCCGCCGTCGGCCCGTCACCGCGGCGGCGCCAGGGGCGTGCTCCCGATGTCGATCAGCCCCCAGACGATGTAGGAGAGGAACGGGATCCCGATGCCGAGCACGAAGAGGAGCCAGATGTTGTCGAAGACGATCTGCCCGAAGGGGACCTGTTCCTCCGGCACCTCCCGAGCCTCGGTGCCCACCGCGACCACCTCCCGTGCCAGCTGGAGGATTCAAAAGACCTTTTAGGTCCTTTGCGTCTATACTCCTTCCCGCGTCTCCTGTCAAGCGCCCCTGAAGGGAAAGGACCGCCACGACCCCGACCGTCCCCCTCGCGGCCTGGATGCCCGCATGGCATCCCCACCCCGAGGCATGGGTGGCCGTTCTCGCCCTCGCGGGGACCTACCTCCTCGCCCTGGGTGAGGCCTCCCCCGCCGAGGGCGCCGGGGCCCTGCCGTTCACGCTGGGCGTCCTCGGGCTCTGGCTGACCCTGGACTGGCCCCTGCACGACCTGGCGGAGCGGCTGTACTGGGCCCACATGGTCCAGCACCTCCTCCTGGCCCTCGCGGCCCCTCCGCTCCTGCTGCTCGGGGTACCTCCGCGGCTCGTGCGTCGGCTCCTCCAGGGGCGGACCGTGGCGGCGGCGGTGCGCGCCCTCACCCGGCCGGTCCCGGCCCTCGTCCTGTTCAACGCCGTGCTCGCGCTGATCCACTGGCCCCCCGTCGTGGGACTGATGGCTCGCTCCCAGCTCGCCCACGCAGCGCTGCACACGGCCCTGCTCGGGTCGGCGGCCACCATGTGGAGCCCCGTCATCGGCCCCGGCCGCCAGCTGCCGCGCCTCTCGCCGGCGAGGACCCTGACCTACCTGCTGGTCCAGGCGGCCCTGCCTATGTACCTCGGGTCGTTCCTCTCGCTCTCCCGGCTTCCCCTGTACCCGCCCTACGGGGAGCGCCCCGGTCCCCCGGGGATCCCGCCGGTTCTGGACCAGCAGCTGGCCGGCGTGGTCATGGGGGTCGGGGGGTTCGCGCTGGGCGTCACCGGCGTGGTGGTCTGGGTACGGGGAGAGGGACCGGAAGACGCGAGGCCGGAGCACCTGCCCACCGGACCCGGGAGGGGAACGCCGGGGGGTGAGCCTCACTCGACGGGCCGGAAGCCCTCGACGTCCAGGATGGAGCCGGTCCGCTCGCCCTCGGGCTTGAGGACCGCCGCCACCCGCATCCCGACCTCCAGGGGCCGGTCGGCGTCGAGCACCCGGTGGAACAGCACGGCATCGGCCCCGTCGAGACGGACGAGGCCCACCGTCACCGGCTCCTCCAGGGGCTCCCCGTCCACCCCCACGTAGCCGACGGCGAAGGACTCCAGGGTCCCTGCGGGGCCCACCTCCAGGTCGGCCCGGAGCCGCTCGAAGCAGCGCTCGCAGTAGAGCCGCGCGGGGACGTAGGTGTAGTCGCAGCGGCCGCACCGGGAGCCCAGGAAGACCCCCCGGTCCCGGAGGGCCCGGAGGAAGACGGTCCCCGCCACCCCCGCGGTGTACCGGTAGCGGAAGGGGAACTCGCCGGGCCAGCGACGGACCTGGTCGGGGTGGACTCCCTCGAGCATCAGGCCCTCCCCCGGCCCCCGTCGCCGCGGGGCCGGAAGTACCGGATGTCCCGGATCGAGCCCTCCCGCTCGGCCTCCGGCTTCCACACCGCCTCCACGGCCATCCCCACCCGGACGTCCTCGGGCCGGACCTCGCCCAGGAGGTGGAGGAGGCCGCCGTCGGAGCCGTCCACGGCGATGACCGCGGGGATCTCCGGCTCCGCCAGGCGGCGCATGTCCCAGGACACGTGGCACAGGGAGAAGGTCTGCACGACCCCGGTGTCGGCCACCGGCTCCCAACGGGTCGTGGGGCGGAAGCACCGCTCGCAGAAGACCCGGGGCGGGACGAGGACCCGGCCGCACTCGGGGCAGGCCCGGCCGAGGATCCGTCCCTCCTCGAGGCCCCGCAGGAACCCCCCGACCGCCACGCCCGCGTCCCAGGCGTAGGCCGTGTCCAGGCGGGCGTTCACGGCGAAGGGGTCGGACTCGAACTCCCCGTCGGACAGGGAGTGACCCTCCGGAGCCACGGGCGGCGTGCCGACGGGGAGCGACCCCGGGCCCGCCGTGGCGGGCGGCCTCGCCTCGGGAGCCACCGGCGGCCGGTCCACGCCCATGACCACCACCGTCCCCACCTGCATGAGGTCTCCCCAGGCCTGGGCGACGCCCCGGCGGGGGCTCCCCGGGACCTGCCGGGCCCCGGCCTCCCCCCGGAGCTGCCAGAACAGCTCCGCCACCTTCATGAGCCCCGCCGCGGCGATGGGGTTGCCCACCCCCAGGAGCCCCCCCGAGGGACAGGAGGGGAGGTCCCCGTCGCGGTCGAGGACGCCGTCCCGGGCGGCCTCGGGGGCCTTGCCCCGGTCGAACAGCAGGAGCCCCTCTAGGTGGTGCAGCTCCTTGTAGTCGAAGGGGTCGTAGGGCTCGGCCAGGTCGATCTCCCGCCGGGGATCGCGCACCCCGGCCATCCCGTAGGCCATGCGGGCCGCCCGCTCGACGTACTCGGGGTAGACCAGGTCCCGGTTGGTCCAGTAGGCGGTGTCCAGGTTCCAGCCCACCCCCTGGACCCACACCGGCCTGTCGGTGATGCGCCGGGCCGCCTCCTCGGAGGCGACGACCACGGCCACGGCCCCGTCGGAGACGGGCGAGACGTCCAGGCGCTGTACCGGCCAGGCCAGGACCTCCGAGGCGAGCACGTCCTCCACGGTGATCTCGTGGCTGCCCAGCTGGGCCGCCGGGTGGTCCGCCGCGTTCCGCTTGTTCTTCACCGCCACCCGGGCGATGTCCCGCTTGTCCAGGCCGTGGACGGCGAGGTAACGGTTCATCTCCAGGGCGAAGATCCAGAGGAGGTTCGGTCCCAGGGGCCGCTCCAGGACGCTGTCGAAGATCGTGAGGAAGGCTCCCTGGGGGTGGGGCTGGCACGAGGACATCTTCTCCTCGGCCACCACCAGGACCACGTCGGCCAGGCCCGAGGCCACCGTGTACCAGCCCTGGATGGCGGTGAAGACCCCGGTCCCGCCGCCCACGTAGCTCCGGATGAAGGGCTTGCCGTAGGCCCCGCAGCCGTCGGCCAGGTACTCCCCCTTGCGGTGGACGCCGTCGAAGGCGTCGGGGGCCGTGCCCAGGCACACCGCGTCGACGTCGGCCAGGGTGAGGCCGCAGGAGTCCAGGGCCGCCCGGGCGGCCTCGTAGGACAGCTCGCGGCCGGTCTCCAGGGCCCGGCGCATGAACCGGGTCATGCCGGCCCCGACCACCGCCACCCGGCGGCTCACCCCAGCCCCTCCTCGGAGGCCACCACGACGACGGCCGCCGAGTTGGAGGGCACCCCCCGCCAGGACTGGGCCACGGCCCGCCGGACCCCCGGGACCTGGCTCGGGCCCGCCTCGCCCCGGAGCTGCAGGACGCACGCGGCCAGGCGGGCGAGGCCCGCCCCCTCCCCCAGGTGCCCCTCCCCCAGGGAGCCCCCGGAGGGGTTGACCCGGGGGGCCCCCTCCCGCTCGAAGCCGCCCGCCACCAGGGCCGCCCCGGCCCCGCCCTCGGGGGCGAGACCCAGGGCCTCCAGGTGCTGCAGCTCCTTGTAGGCGAAGGCGTCGTCCACCTCGGCCAGCTCGAGCTCGGCGGCGGGGTCGGCGATGCCGGCCTGCCGGTACGCCATGACGGCGGCGCGCTCGGTGGCGTCGGCCCGGTCCCACGCCCGGCTCTCCAGGGTCGGGCTGCCCGAGGACCACCCCACCCCCGTCACCCACACCGGCCGGTCGGTGAGCTCCCGGGCCCGGTCGGCGGCGGCGAGCACGAGCACCACGCATCCGTCGGCGGGCTGCGCCCGCTCCAGCTCCTTCAGGGGCCAGAACAGGGGCCCCGAGTCCAGCACGTCCCGGGGCGTGAGGTCGGCACCGTAGGCCGCCCGGGGGTTGGCCAGGGCGGCCCGGCGGTTGCGGGCCACCACCGCGGCGCACTGCTCCTCGGTGGTCCCAGTGGTCTCCAGGTACCGGTGCATCTCCAGGCCCGCCACGGCCAGGGCCGAGACCCCCAGGGGGCGGGCGAAGACAGGGTCCAGGGCGAAGGCCTCGACCCGTCCGGGGGTGCGGGCGTCCGAGGCCTTCCGGTGGCCCTCCACCGCGACCACCCGGGCGATCCCGGAGCGGATCAGCATGGCGGCGGTGGCCACCGCCGCCAGGCCGTCTGCCGCCAGCGTGTGCACCGGGCGCTGCGCGGCGCCGAGCTGGTCGGGGACGTACTCGTCGAAGATGGAGGTGCCCTCCTCCAGGTCCTCCGAGACGCAGACGAAGGAGTCCACGTCCCGGCGGGGGTCCAGGCCGGCGTCGGCATAGGCCCGCCGGGCCGCCTCGTGCATGAGCTCCTTGTAGGAGACGCCGGCCGCCACGGGGACGCATCCGGTGTGGCCGACGCCCACGATGGCCGCGTGGGGGTCCATGGGCCCGCGTAGTATACGCAGCCGTGGTCGAGGCCCAGGAGCCGCGAGCCGCCATGGACGAGGTGGTGTGGCGCCCCAGCCCCGAGTACGTGGAGGGGGCGAACGTGACCCGCTTCATGCGCGCCCACGGGATCGGCAGCTACGAGGAGCTGGTGGCCCGGTCGGTGGCGGACGTGGCATGGTTCTGGGACGCCGTCGTGGCCGACCTGGGCCTGGAGTTCTCCACTCCCTACGAGCGGGTCCTGGACACCTCGGGGGGCGTCGAGTGGGCCCAGTGGTTCGTGGGGGGCCGGCTGAACCTGGCCCACAACTGCGTCGACCGCTGGGCGGAGCGGACCCCCGAGGCCCCCGCGGTGGTCTGGGAGGGGGAGGACGGCGAGGTTCGCCGGGTGAGCTACCGGGAGCTGCGGGAGATGGCCGACCGCCTGGCCCACGGGCTGCGGGCCCTGGGCGTGGGGCCCCGGGACACTGTCGGGATCTTCATGCCCATGGCGCCGGAGATCGTGGCGGCCACCCTGGCCTGCGCGAAGGTGGGGGCGGTCTACGTGCCGATCTTCTCGGGCTTCGCCGCCGACGCCGTGGCCACCCGCCTGGCCGACGCCGGCGCCCGGGTCCTGCTCACCGCCGACGGGTCGCTCCGCCGGGGGCAGGTCGTCCCCATGAAGGAGACGGCCAACCAGGCCGCCGACGCGGCCGGATGCGTGGACCGGCTGGTGGTCTGGAGCAGGCTGGGGCGACGGGACGCCCCCTGGGACGCCCGGAGGGACGTCCGCTGGGAGGACCTGCTCGCCGACCACCCGGGTCGCTTCGACACCGAGGAGCTGGACAGCGAGCACCCGCTGTTCATCGCGTACACGAGCGGGACGACCGGGCGACCCAAGGGGGCCGTCCACGTCCACGGCGGGTTCCTGGTCAAGGTCGCCGAGGAGGTCGCCTACCAGGTGGATCTGCACCCCGGCGAGCTGCTCTGCTGGGTGACGGACCTGGGCTGGATCATGGGCCCCTGGGAGATCGTGGGGGCCGGAGCCCTCGGCTCGGCGGTCCTCCTCACGGAGGGTGCCCCCACCCACCCGGGCCCGGACCGCCTGTGGGCCACCGTCGAGCGGCACCGGGTGACGACCCTCGGGGTCTCCCCCACCCTCATCCGGTCCCTCATCCCCTTCGGGGAGGAGCCGGTCCGGGCCCACGACCTGTCCAGCCTCCGGATCATCGGCTCCACCGGGGAGCCCTGGAACCCGGAGCCCTACCTCTGGCTGTTCCGGGAGGTGGGCGGCTCCCGCTGCCCCATCATCAACCTCTCGGGGGGCACCGAGGTGGGGGCCTGCTTCCTCTCGCCGCTGCCCATCTGCGAGCTGAAGCCCTGCTCGCTGCGG
>CAYVCH010000001.1:11748-41609 GCA_964449755.1 uncultured Actinomycetes bacterium | reverse complement strand
CGCCATCCGGCGGGCGGCCGAGGAGCTGGGGGCCGAGGTCCGGACCGGGGCCCGGGTGGCCCGGGTCCTGGTCCGGGGCGGCCGGGCCGTGGGGGTCGCCCTGGAGGGCGGCGAGGAGATCGCCGCGCCGGTGGTGGTCACCTGCATCCACCCGAAGATCGCGTTCCTCGAGCACGTCGAGCGCCACGAGCTGCCGCCGGAGTTCGTCCGCGACATCGAGAACTGGCGGACCCGCAGCGGCGTGGTCAAGATCAACCTGGCCATCTCCGAGCTGCCGAGCTTCACCGCCGACCCCGGCCACCAGCTCCAGGAGCACCACACGGGCTCGGTGGAGATGTGCCTGTCGCCGCAGTACGCGGAGCGGGCCTTCCAGGAGGCGAAGGCGGGGCGGGCGGCGGAGCGGCCCTTCTGCGACGGGGTCATCCCCACCACCTTCGACCGCACCCTCATGCCCGAGGGGGTGCACCTGTTCTCCATGTTCACGCAGTGGGTGCCCCACGAGTGGTCGAGGGAGCCCCACCGGGAGGAGCTGGAGGCCTACGCCGACCGGATGATCGACTGCTACGACGAGCTCGCCCCCGGGTTCAAGAGCTCCGTCATCGCCCGTCAGGTCATCGGCCCCTACGACATGGAACGGGAGCTGGGGCTCATCGGCGGAAACATCTTCCACGGCGAGCTCGCCCCGGACCAGCTGTTCCACATGCGACCGGCCCCCGGCTTCTGCGACTACCGCACGCCCATCCGGGGCCTCTACCAGGCCAGCTCGGCCACCCACGCGGGGGGCGGCGTGACCGGCATCCCGGCCTACAACTGCGTGCGCCAGATCCTGCGGGATCGCAGGCGGGAGCGGGCCCGGGCCCGACTGGGGCTCGGCTGACGCTGGCCGTGCCAAGCTCGACCCCGTGAGCCGGCAGGTGGCCGAGGCGGCGGTCCCGTCGCCCGGGGAGTCCCTCCGGCGCATGCTGGAGGCCCGGTCGGTGGCGGTCGTGGGCGCGAGCCCCAGGGAGGGGTCGGTGGGCCGGCAGGCCCTGGTGGAGCTCCTCGAGGGCGGCTTCGACGGCCCCGTCTACCCGGTGAACCCCAACCACCGGGAGGTCCTGGGGCTTCCCTGCTACCGGACCATCGCCGAGGCGCCGGGGCCCGTGGACCTGGCGATCCTGGCCGTCGGCAACGCCCGCCTGGAGGAGCAGCTCCGGGCCGCCGCCTCGGCCGGGGCCGCCTCGGCGGTGATCTTCGCCAGCGGCTACGAGGCTCCCCGGGAGGGGGTGCCGCCCCTCACCGAGCGGCTCGCCGGGATCGCCCGGGAGGGGGGGATGGCCGTCTGCGGCGCGAACTGCATGGGCTTCGTGAACGTGGAACGGAGCCTGCGGGCCGTCGGCTTCTACGAGCCGAAGGGGCTTCGGCCGGGGCCCATCACCTTCGTGAGCCACTCGGGCTCGGCCTTCTCCGCCTTCCTCCACAACGACCGGGACCTGCGGTTCAACCTCGCCGTCTCGGCGGGGCAGGAGCTGGTCACCACGGTCGCCGACTACCTGGACTACGCGCTGGGGCTGGACAGCACCCGGGTGGTGGCTCTGTTCCTCGAGACCGTGCGCGACGTGCCGGCGTTCCGGGCGGCCCTGGCCCGGGCCACCGAGCGCGACGTCCCGGTGGTGGCGCTGAAGGTGGGGCGGGAGGCCCTCGCCCGGGAGCTGGTGGCCGCCCACTCGGGCGCCCTGGCCGGGGAGGACGGGGCGTACGAGGCCCTCTTCGAGGCCCACGGCGTGCTGCGGGTGGAGGACCTGGACGAGATGGCCGACACCCTCGCCCTCCTCGTCGCCGGCCGGCGGGCCGGGCCCGGGGGCCTGGCCTCCGTCCACGACTCCGGCGGGGAGCGGGCCCTCCTCGTGGACACGGCCGCCGCCGCCGGCGTGCCCCTGGCTCGCATCTCCGCCGCCACCCGGGAGCGGATGGCGGCCCTCCTGGACGAGGGGCTGGAGGCGGTGAACCCCCTTGACTTCTGGGGGACGGGGCGGGACGCCCACGCGGTGGTCACCGGGTGCCTGCGGGCCCTCCTGGAGGACCCCGGGGTGGCGGCCGTGGCCTTCTGCGTGGACCTCACCACCGAGGACAGCCCGGCCATGGGCTACGTGGGGATGGCCCTGGAGGTCTACCCCGAGACCGAGAAGCCCATGGCCGTGCTCGCGAACTTCTCCTCGGGGATCGACCGGGGCGACGTCCGGCGGCTCCACGAGGCCGGCGTCCCGGTCCTCGAGGGGACGGGCACGGGCCTGGCCGCCTTCCGCCACCTGTTCGCCTACCGCGACCACCGGACCCTGCCGCCCCTGCGGCCCCCGGACCCCGTGGCCCCCGAGGTCCGGGACCGCTGGCGCGGCCGCCTCGCCGCGGGGGCGCCCCTGGACGAGGTGGAGACCCTCGCCCTCCTCGCCGACTACGGCGTGCCCGCCGTGGAGGCCCGGCGGGCGGAGGCCCTCCGCCAGGTCCTGGCGGCCGGGGAGGAGCTTGGCTTCCCGGTGGCCCTGAAGACGGCCGAGCCCGGGGTCGTCCACAAGACCGAGGTCGGGGGCGTGAGGCTGGGCCTGGAGGACGCGGCCGCCCTGGAGGAGGCCTACGCTGACCTGGCGGCGCGGCTCGGCCCGCGGGTGACGGTGGCCCGGATGGCCCCCGCGGGGGTCGAGTTGCACCTGGGGGTGGTCCGGGACCCGCAGTTCGGGCCCCTCGTGCTGGTGGCCGCCGGCGGCGTCCTGGTGGAGCTGCTCCGCGACCGGCGCCTCGCCCTGCCGCCCCTCGACGAGGCCCGGGCCCGGCGGCTGGTGGACGGGCTCCGGGTACGGCCCCTCCTCGAGGGGTTCCGCGGCCAGCGCGCGGCCGACGTGGAGGCCCTCCTCCGGGCCGTGGTGCGCCTGTCCGCCCTGGCGAGCGACCTGGGGGACCTGCTGGACGCCCTGGACGCGAACCCGGTGGTGGTCTCGGCCCGGGGGTGCTGGGCCGTGGACGCCCTCGCGGTCCCCCGGCAGGACCCCGGCGCCTGACGGCCCGCCCGGGCCGCCCGGGCGACCGGTCAGGGCTGCGGACGGCTCGGGTCCGTCAGACCGGGTGCTCGGTGGGCTCCACCCCCTCTGGCCAGCCGGGGAAGACCTCGGGGAACTCGAAGGGTCGCCCGAAGGCCGGCCGTTTCGGCCGGGGGTCCGGCGGCCGGGGCCGGCGCGAGAAGTCGAAGACGTGCTCGAAGTTGTGGACCGAGGCGATGCGGGTGGTGAGGTAGGGCAGCCCCCAGTTGTCGGCGATGAAGCGCAGGGGCGTGGAGAACTCCCCCAGAGCGTCGTCGACGTAGCCCCGCTTCGCGTAGGGCGAGATCACGAGCATCGGCACGCGGAAGCCGAGGGGCTCGCCCGCGATCTCGGGGGGAGGCACGTGGTCGTAGAACCCACCCCACTCGTCCCAGGTGATGAAGATGGCGACGTGCTCCCACATCGGGCTCCGCATGACGGCATTGACGACGTCGGTCACCCAGTTGTGGGCGTGGATGGAGTTCCACGGCGGGTGATCGGACAGCTCGAAGCGGGGGGTCACCCACGTCACGGCCGGCAGGTCGCCCCGGCGGATGTCCTCGACGAGCCGGTCCACGGGGCGGATGTGGAGGTGCCACAGGTCCGTGTGGCGGACCGCGGCGATGGCGTTGTAGGCGTTCCAGAAGTACCCAGGCTGGTAGGGGGAGGCGGAGTAGTAGGCCCAGTCGATACCCCGCTGGGTGAGCTGCTCGCCCACGGTGGGCAGGTCGAAGCAGGTGTCGTGCTTCGTGAGGTTTCCCTGGGGGTCGCGGACCAGGACGAAGACGTCGTCGCCGACGGCGTCGCAGCCCCAGCTCTTGAACTTCCGGTCCCCCTCCCAACGGACCTTGATGTTCTCGGGGTTGTCGATGACCCCGCCTGCTGTCCCGGCGACGAAGAAGAAGTGGTTCGGGTACGACGGCCCCGGGGCCGAGGCGAAGAAGTTGTCGCACAGAACGTAGCTCCTCGCCCAGTGCCAGTAGTTGGGCAGGTCGCGCTCTCCGTACTGGGTGTAGGCGAACAGGGGCCCGTACTCGCCCAGGGAGAAGCCGTCCAGGCGGCCGCGGTTCATGTTCGCCAGGTAGGCGGCGTAGTCGTGGGGCAGGTCCCCGGGGAGCCACTGGGGCGCGTGGACGAGGGGTCGCTCCCTGCCCCGGTCGACGCCGACCCGGGCGCCGTTGGCGCCGGGGTATCGCCCGAAGAGGTGGTCGAAGCTGCGGTTCTCGAGCATCAGGTAGAGGACCCGCTTGATGGGCCAGCGGGTGTCGATCCGGGGGACCCGGTCCCCGAGGACGCGGACGACCCGGCCCCCAGTGCAGGAGAACAGGACGCCGCCAGCCACCGCCATGGCCGAACGGGTGAGGAACTCCCGCCGGCTCACGCGCTCGTGGTCCGCGGGCACGGGCCGGATGCTACCAGCCAGCGCCGCTATCCTGGGGCTCCGTGCCCGTCGGCCGCCGGATCGTGGGGTCCCTCCTGCTCGCCGCGGCCCTCCTTCCCGGCTGTACGCGGTCGGGCGGCGAGGGTCGGGAGCCGGGGCCGCCCTCCCCCCTCCCTCCGGGGGTGTCGCCGAGCCACGGCGGGGAGGTGAGCCGCCCTCCGCCCCCCCCGACCTCGCCGCCCCCCACCGTCGGACCTCCGGGCGAGGGGTGCGTGAACGGGTGGCGGACGCCCCCGGCGGGAGACCCCCTGCGCCGCCTGGCCCTGAAGGTGGTGCGGCGGGTCACCGGCGTCCGTGGCCCCCTCGTGGTCGTGGACCTGCGCTACTTCACCGGGCCCGAATCGCCCCCCAGCGAGAAGGGCTACCTGGCCGTGGTGGAGCGGTGGTACGTGAAGCTCTACGCCGAGCGGGACCCCGCCTTCCGGGGCCGCTTCCTCGGGAGTTCGGCACCGGCCTCGTGGCCGTGGCCCCCTACGACAGCGAGGGGTTCCGCTCCCCCGACTGGGTGGGCTTCCAGTACGAGGCCCAGGACCGTCGCCGCCGCGCGTACCCGGGCCTGCCGGGGACCTGGGCCGGCACTCCCTACGACTTCGTGCTGGGCGGGGCGGGGCTTCGCATCCCCGGGCTCCCGTCCGAGGTGGCCGGGTGCCTGGCGGGCACGTGAGGGAGGGCGCCCCCCCGCCTACGCCGGACCCGCGAGGCGGGCCGCCCAGAACCGGGCCAGGACGACCCGGAGGAACAGGCTCGCCGCCGAGGTCAGCACCACCGCCGCCAGGGTCGCGACGGGCCGGCCGAGCAGCGCCCCGACGGTGACCAGGAGGAGCCGCCCGTCACGGCCGCCGAGCAGCCAGCCCAGCGCCCGCTCGGGCGGGGGCGGCAGGGCCAGGGCGGCGATCCGGTCCTTGGTGGCCATGGACAGCATGGCCCCGGTGGTGGCGGCGACGGCGAGCCCGACCGCCGCCTCCGGGATCGTCCCCTCCTCCACGGCCCAGACGGAGAGGGCGCCGAGGACCGCGGCGTCGGCCAGCCGGTCCAGCACGCCGTCGAGGAGGGCGCCGCTGGGGCTCGCGCGCACCTGGAGGCGGGCCAGCTCCCCGTCCACGCCGTCCAGGACCGAGGTGAGGTGGACCAGGGCGGCCCCGGCCAGGGGTTGTCCGTTGGCCAGGAGCCAGGCGGCGGCGAGGCCCAGGAGGAGGGCCGCCACCGACACGAGGTCGGGGTGGAGGCGGAGGGGGGCCAGGGCCATCGAGAGGCGCGTGGACACCGGCCGGTTCAGGTACCGGGACACGGGACCGTCGCCCTCCTTCACCAGGGAGCGGCGGAGCTGCCTGCGGGCCCGTCGCAGGTCCTCGGGGGTGTCCACGTCCTGCCACCAGCCATCCCGGGGCAAGGGCACCGCCGCCAGGGGGTGCTCGAGGGTGAGCTGCGTGACGGCCCCGGCAAGGGTGTGGTCGCCTCGGGCCGCCGCCTGACGACGGGCGTCGAAGACGGCGGCCGGCAGGAGGAAGGCGCCGCAGTCGATGGAGGGGTCTCCCAGCTCCTTGGAGAAGGCCACCGCCCGCTCCTCGTGGAGGCGCACGCGGGTCCCCTCGGCCCACGCGTCGGGGGCGGGCGCGTGGTCCACCAGGACGGCGGGGCGGCCGGCCTCGAGGAGAGGGTCGAGGGCCCCCTCGCCGAAGAGGTGGTCGACGGTGAGCAGCAGGAACAGCTCCTCCCCGGCCACCAGGGGCTCGGCCGCCGCCAGGGAGGCGCCGTTGCCCCTCTCCCAGTCCTCGGCGTAGACGGCCCGCACCCGCCCGGGGGCGAGTCGGTTCACCACCGCCGCCACCGGGCCGGCCTGGTACCCGACGACCACGATCACCCGCTCCACGCCGGAGGCGATCAGGGTCCGCACGGCGCGCTCGACGAGGGCGAGGCCGCCCACCCGCACCAGGGCCTTGGACCCGCCCCCGGTGACGCGGGAGAGGCGCTCGGAACGCCCGGCGGCGAGCACGACGGCCACCCGCGGGCGGGTCGTCCCGCGCGGCTGCCGCTCGATGACTCGGCGTCGAGGTTCGGGCATCATGGGACCCGCTCCCCGCCGTGGCTTCGGGGCTCCCCCAAAGCATCGCCCCGTCGCCGGGGCCCTGGCAACTGGGGGCCGGGGCTCACGCCGGCCACCCCGTGTAGGCGTCGTGTCCCCGCTTGCGCAGCTCGTTGCCGACGATGGTCCGCTGGATCTCGGAGGTCCCCTCCCAGATGCGGTCCACCCGCAGTTCCCGGTACAGGCGCTCCACGGGCTGCTCGCGCATGTAGCCCCGGCCCCCGTGGACCTGCACGGCCCGGTCGACGACCCTTCCCGCCGTCTCCGAGCAGAGGAGCTTCACCGCCGCGACCTGGGCGTGGACCCGCTTGCGGTCGGCTCCGCCCCGGGCCGCCTCCCAGGCCACCCGGTACAGGGCGGCCTTGGCGGCCAGGAGCTCCACCGCCGAGTCGGCCAGCATGAACTCCACGGCCTGGAAGTCCACGATGGGGCGGCCGAACTGCACGCGCTCGGTGGCGAAGGCGAGGGCCAGGTCCAGGGCCCGGGTGGCCGCCCCCACCGTGCGGGCCCCGATCATGAGCCGCTCCTCCACGAACCAGTCCTTCGTCAGCTCCAGGCCCTGGCCCACCTCGCCCAGGACCTTGTCGGGGCCGACCCGGACCTCCCGGAAGGCGAAGGTCGGGTGCTCGAAGACGAAGGTGTGCATGTACCTGGGTGTCCTCACCACCTGCACGCCGGGCAGGTCCTTGTCCACCAGGAACACCGTGGCCTTGGCCGGGTCGCCGTCCACGTGGGCGTGGACGAGGAGGAAGTCGGCCACGTCCCCGGAGGTGACGTGCCACTTGGTCCCCGAGAGGACCCAGGCGTCCCCGTCCCAGCGGGCCGTGGTCTCCACCATCGTCGGGTCCGAGCCGGCCCCGGCCTCGGTGATGGCGTAGGCGTCCCGGCGTTCGCCACGGCAGGCGGGGCGCAGGTACTCCTCCTTCTGCTCCTCGGTGGCGACGGCGAGGGGGACGGCCGGGCGCCAGGGGATGTCCCACAGGCAGTTGGTGGCCTGTCCCCACTCCTCCTGGACGAGGACCTGCTGGAACAGGTCCAGGCCCTGGCCGCCGTCCTCCCTGGCGTGGTTGATGGCGGCGAAGCCCCACTCCCGCACGGCCCGCCTGGCGGCCTCCAGGCGCTCGGGAGAGAGGCCGCCCCGCTCCTCGCACTCGAGCTCCAGGGGGATGAGGTGGGCCCGGGTGAAGGCCCGGGCCCGCTCTTTCAGCTCCCGGTCGGCGGGGGTGAGGCGCAGGTCCATGGCCACGCTCCGAGCTGTTGAACCAGGATTCAGAGTCTAGCGGGCACCGCCGGGCCACCCGGGTGCCCGCGAGGCCTCGCCCACGGACCCTCTCACCGTCCCCCGGGGCGGCCGTCGGGGAGGCGCCGGGACGGACGACGGGCTGCCGAGGCGGGCTGGCCCGGTTGAACCGGGATACAGTAAGGCCCCGGGGGCAGCGAGCGCCTGGAGGTGAGCCGGTGGCTGGATTCGAGCGTGATGTCGTCATCGTGGGGGCCGGCCACAACGGCCTCGCCTGCGCCGCCTACCTCGCCCGGGCCGGCCTCGACGTGCTCGTCCTG
This sequence comes from uncultured Actinomycetes bacterium, assembly GCA_964449755.1. GTDB lineage: Bacteria > Actinomycetota > UBA4738 > UBA4738 > HRBIN12 > CAYVCH01. Next base: position 33,475 of record CAYVCH010000001.1, on the reverse strand, counting down.
GAGGCCCGTGAGGTGGTCGGCGGGGCCGCGGTCACGGAGGAGCCCTGGCCGGGCTACCGGGTCTCCTCGGCCGCCTACGTCGTCTCCCTCATGCCCCCGCAGGTCGTACGGGAGCTGGACCTGGCGCGCCACGGCTACGAGGTCTCCATCGTCACCCCCGACTACTTCGTGCCGTTCCCCGACGGCACCTCCCTCACGCTCTGGGGGGACCTGCGGCGGGATGCCGACAACATCGCCCGCCTCTCCAGGCGGGACGCCGAGGCCTACGTCCGGTTCGACGCCTACTTCGACCGCGTGGCCCGGCTCCTCAAGGACCTGCTCTTCGTGGTCCCGCCCAACCCGCGGTGGCGGGAGCTGCCCCGCTGGCTGGCCGCCGCCGCCAGGCTCCGGGGCTGGACCGGCCGGGACGTCCACGAGGCCGTCCGGCTGTTCACGATGAGCGCCGCCGACTTCCTGGACGAGTGGTTCGAGGACGAGCGGGTGAAGGGGGCCCTGGCCACCCAGGCCATCATCGGCGCCTGGTGCGGGCCGATGTCGCCGGGCTCGGCCTACGTCCTGATGCACCACTGGATCGGGGAGGTGGGGGGTCACCCCGGCGCCTGGGGCTGGGTGAAGGGCGGCATGGGCGCGGTCTCCAGGGCCCTGGCCCGGTCCGCCGAGGCCGCCGGGGCCGAGATCCGCACGCGGGCCCGGGTCCAGCGGGTGGCCATTGCCGGCACGGGCCGGGCCGTGGGCGTGGAGCTCACGGACGGCTCCCTCGTGCGGGCCCGACGCGTGGTCTCCTGCGCCCACCCCGTCACCACCTACCTGGACCTGGTGGGCGACGAGCGGCTGCCCGCCGAGGTGGTGCGGGACATCCGGCGTTACCGCACCCGCTCGGGCTCCGTGAAGGTGAACGTGGCCCTGGCGGCGCTGCCCGAGTTCCCCGCCTGGGACCAGGACGGCAGCGTCCACCTGGGTCTCTCCGCGGTCTCCCCTTCCATCGAGTACCTCGAGCGGGCCTGGGACGACGCGAAGTACGGCCGGCCATCGGAGCGCCCCTACGTGGAGGTGGTCTTCCCCACCGCCCACGAGGAGGGGCTCGCCCCCGAGGGCAAGCACCTCATGCTGGCCTTCGCCCAGTTCGCCCCCTACGAGCTGCGGGGCTCGAGCTGGGGGGAGGAGCGGGAGGCCTTCGGGACGCGGGTCATCCGGACCCTGGGGCAGTTCGCCCCGGACCTGGAGGGAGCCGTGGAGGCCGTGGAGGTGCTCGCTCCGCCCGACATCGAGGGGCGGTACGGGCTCCTCGGCGGCAACATCTTCCAGGGCGAGATGACCCCTGACCAGATGTTCTGCTTCCGACCCATCCCCTTCTACGGCGACTACCGCACCCCCGTCCCGGGCCTGTACCTCTGCGGCGGGGGCACCCACCCGGGCGGCGGGGTGATGGGCGTGCCCGGGCGCAACGCGGCCCGGGTGGTCCTCCGCGACCAGCGCCGGGGTCGGCTGCGGGAGCGGGCCCGGGCCCTGGCCGGGGGCCGAGGGAACCCCTGATGCTCGCGGAGCTCGCGGCCCTCGTCCGGGAGCGCCGGGTCCGGGCGACCGAGCTCGCCCGCGTGGCCCTGGAGCGGATCGAGGCCCGCGATCCGGGCCTTGGCGCCGTGGTGGCGGTCCGGGAGGAGGCCCTGGAGGAGGCCGCGGCCGTGGACGCCCGGGTGGCCCGGGGCGAGGACCCGGGCCCCCTGGCCGGCCTGCCGGTCCTCGTGAAGGACATGGAGGACGTGGCCGGCATGCGGACGACCTTCGGCTCCCTCGTGTTCCGCGACGCGCCACCGGCGGAGGCCGACTCCCTCATCCCCCGGCGCCTGCGGGGGGCGGGGGCGGTGGTGGTGGGCAAGACGAACCTGCCCGAGTTCGCCTTCCAGGGCTACACCGACAACCGGCTCTTCGGGCCCACCCGGAACCCCTGGGGGCCCGAGTGGTCCCCGGGAGGCTCCAGCGGCGGTTCGGGGGCGGCCCTGGCGGCCGGCATGGTCCCCATCGCCACCGCCACCGACGGCGGCGGGTCCATCCGCATCCCCGCCGCCCTCTGCGGCCTGGCGGGGCTGAAGCCCTCCCACGGCCTGATCGGCCGGGAGCCCATCCCCGACTGGATCGACCTCTCGGAGTACGGGCCCCTGGGCGTGAGCGTCGCCGACGTGCGGCTGCTGCTCCGGGTGGAGGCGGGCCCCGTCCCCGGGGACCCGACAGCCCTGCCCTACCCCCTGCCCTGGCGGGACGAGCTGCCGCGGCGGGTGCTGGCGGCGCCCCGCTTCTGCGAGTGGGGGCCGCTGCCGGAGGGGATCCGCCGGTCCTTCGAGGCGGCCCTGGCCAGCATCGAGCGGGACCTGGGGCTGCCCGTGGAGCCCATCGAGCCCGCCGAGATCTTCCGGTCGGGGAACCTGGACCTGGACTGGTTCACCATCTGCGGGGTCGAGCACCTCCACCACCTGGGGCCAGGGTGGGTCGAGGCCCACTGGGAGGAGTTCGACCCGGCCTTCCAGCGGGCCATGGCCGCGGCGATGAAGGTCCCCCTGGAGGAGTACCTGGCGGCCCGGCGACGCCGGTTCGCCTACGTCCGGGAGCTGGACCTGCTCCTCGGCGACGACGCCGTCCTGGTCACGCCCACCCTGGGCCGGGAGGGCTGGCTCGCCGATGGGACCGTGCCGGAGACCGGCGCGCGCCCGGACCACGACGCCTACAACACGAACGCCGCGAACGTCTGTGGCCACCCAGCCCTTTCGGTGCCGGCGGGGCTGTCCGCCAACGGCCTTCCCTTCGGCATTACCTTTACGGGCCCCAGGTTCCGGGACGACCTGGTGCTCGCCCTGGGGGAGGCCTGGGAGCGGGCCAACCCCTGGCCGGCGGCGGCGCCGGGCTACGAGGCCTTCGCGCCACCCTGAGTGGCGGCCGGGGCTCACCCCGGCCGGCGGGCGGAGGAGAGGGTTGCCTCCCGGCCCGATGGCGGGCAGGATGCGCTCGCGAGGGGAAGGGGGCCGAGCGATGGGAGAGGTGAGGACCTACCCGGGCGCGGAGGAGCGCGTGGCCCCGGGCCGCCGGCCCGACGCGCCCCGGGCCTTCGACGCCCGGCACTTCCGGATCGTCTACGGGGCGGTCCCCCGTCAGTCCGTCTTCGACCAGGCCCGGGACCGGCGCATCGTGAGCCTGGTCGACCGGCACGGGCCGGGGGGCGGGGCCCTCCTCGACATCGGGTGCGGCTACGGGTACCTCCTGGCCAGGTTCCGGGGCCGGTACCGGCTCTTCGGCGTCGACGTGTCGCCCCACGCGGCTCGAGAGGCCCGGGTCCGGGTGCCCGACGCCCACGTCGTGGTGGCCGACGTCGTCCGGGGGCTTCCCTTCCGGGAGCCCTTCTCGGTGGTCCTGGCCGTGAACGTCGTCGAGCACCTGGAGGACCCGCAGGCCCTGGTCCGCGCGGTCCGGGAGGCCCTGACCCCCGGCGGGCTCGTCGTCGTCCACCTGCCCACGGTGAACGGGCCCGTGAGCCGCTTCATCTACCGGCTCTCCTACCGCCGGGACCCGACCCACGTCTACCGGCCCTCGGGGACGGAGGTCCGGGGGCTCTTCGAGGCCGAGGGCTTCGAGACCCTGGAGGCCTCCCACTCGCCGCACACGCCCTGGCTCCTGTCACACCTGGGTTGGCACCCGGCGTTCCTGGCGGCCTTCCGGCCCAGGGCTTGAGGGCCGGCAGGGAGCGTCGGCGCTACGGCCCCAGGTTGTAGCCGAGGCGTCGGGGCAGCCGGGCCAGGAAGTCGACCAGGGGACCCGGGGTGCGGCCCCGCTCCTCGGCGTCGTCCTTCCTGCGGATGGCCCGGTTGGCCACGAGCATGCCGGCCGAGCGCAAGGGCTCGGGGGGAAACGGCAGGGGATCGGCGTGGACGACGGGCAGGCGGGTGTAGTCGTCCTCGAGGCCCAGGACGAGGGCGGCGAGGATCTTTCCGCCCAGGTGGGACGGGCCGACCCCGTTGCCCGTGTACCCCAGGCCGTAGTGGACGTTGCCCGCGGGGAGGGTTCCGAAGAACGGCAGGTGCAGGCCGGCCACGTCGATGGGCCCACCCCAGGCCGCCACGAGGGGCACGCCGGCGAAGCCCGGAAACGTCCGGCGGAAGTCCCGGGCGACGAGGGCCACGGCGCGCTCGTCGTAGGCGAAGGAGGGCCCGATGCGGCGGGCCACGCCGGGCTGGAGCCCGCCGGCCCCGAAGGCGATGCGCCCGTCGAGGGTGGTCCGAAGGTAGTGGAGGGAGGCCCGGGAGTCCCAGATGGCGACCCCGTCGGTCCACCCGATCTCCTCCAGACGCTCGGGGGCGGGGGCCGTGAGGACGATGTAGCTGCCCCGGACCGTGAGGAAGCGGCGGAAGGCCCGCCAGTGGATCCCCCAGGCGTTCACGGCCAGGACGGCCCGGGCCGCCCGCACCCTGCCCCCGGGCGTCTCGGCTTCCGCGGGGGGGCCCGACCGGAAGCGTCGGACGGGGCTGTCCTCGAAGATGCGCACGCCCTGCTCCAGGAGGACCCGCCGCAGGCCCCGGGCCAGGCGGGCGGGCTGCACGGTGGCCGCCTCGGGGACGAGCACCCCGCCCCGGAACCGGGGGGAGTGGCAGCGGCGGTCCACCTCCTCGGGGGAGAGCTCGACGAGCTCCTCGGCGACCCCGAGGCGGCGGGCGGCCTCCGCGTGGGACCGCCAGAAGCCGTCGTGGGCGGGGGCCACGGAGACCCCCAGGTCGCCCGCGTGCAGGTACCAGGCGTCGACCCGGTGGGCCTGGCACCAGGCCCCGATCTCCCGGACGCTTTCCGCGGCGGCGCGGCACAGGGCGAGGGCGGCTTCGTCCCCCAGGCGTCGGGCGTACTCGGCCAGGCCGTGCCAGAAGCCGTTCACGAAGCCCCCGTTGCGCCCCGACGGCCCGCCGCCGCAGATGTCCTGCTCGAGGAGGACGACGTCGAGGGCGGGTTCCCGCTCCTTGAGGAAGTGGGCCGTCCACATGCCCGTGTAGCCGCCTCCCACGACGACCACGTCGGCCTCGGTCTCCCCGGCCAGGGGCGGGCAGGGCTCGCCGGGGTCGGCGGCCAGGGCCTCCTCCAGCCACCAGCTCCGCCGGGCGGGCGGCGGGAGGTCCTTGGGCATGCGGGCGGCTCCTTCCCGTCTGCCGGCGGGCGCTGCCGGCCCGCCGATTGGTATCGTTCGAGGCCACATGGTACGCGCGGCCGGAGGGCAGGCCCGGTGAGGGGAAGGCCGAGGAGCTGGCAGGTGACGGAGGGGCCCGAGCGCGCGCCCGCCCGGGCCATGCTCCGGGCGGTGGGGTTCTCCGAGGAGGACTTCGGCCGGCCCCAGGTGGGGGTGGCCTCCTCCTGGAACGAGGTGACCCCCTGCAACTACCACCTGGACAAGCTCGCCGCCCTGGCCAAGGAAGGGGTGCGTCAGGCGGGGGCCGTGCCCGTCGAGTTCACCACCATCGCCGTCTCCGACGGCATCGCCATGGGCCACGAGGGCATGCGGGCCTCCCTGGTCTCGCGGGAGGTCATCGCCGACTCCGTGGAGCTCGTCATGCACGCCGAGCGCTTCGACGCCCTGGTGGGGATCGCCGGCTGCGACAAGAGCGAGCCGGGGATGCTGATGGCCATGGCCCGGCTGGACCTCCCCTCGGTCTACCTCTACGGCGGCACGATCCTGCCCGGCACCCACCGGGGGCGGGACGTCACGATCCAGGACGTCTTCGAGGCCGTGGGGGCCCACGCCCGGGGGAGCATCGACGACGCCGAGCTCCTGGCCATCGAGCGGGCGGCCTGCCCCGGGGCGGGGGCCTGTGCGGGCATGTACACCGCCAACACCATGGCCTGCGCCGCCGAGGCCCTCGGCATGTCCCTGCCCGGTGCCGCCTCGCCGCCGGCGGTGGACTACCGGCGGGAGGTGGCGGCCCGGGAGTCGGGGCGGACCGTGGCCCGCCTCCTCGAGCTGGACCTGCGCCCCCGGCGGATCATGACGAAGGAGGCCTTCGAGAACGCCATCGCCGTGGTCATGGCCCTGGCGGGGTCCACGAACGCCGTGCTCCACCTCCTCGCCATCGCCCGGGAAGCCCGGGTGGATCTGTCCCTCGACGACTTCGACCGGGTGAGCCGCCGCGTGCCCCACCTGGTGGACGTGCGGCCCTCGGGTCGGTTCGTCATGTCCGACCTCGACCGGGTGGGTGGCGTGCCCGTGATCATGCGGGAGCTGCTCGAGGCGGGCCTCGTCCACGGCGACGCCCTGACGGTCACGGGCAAGACGGTGGCGGAGAACCTGGCGACCCTCGGGGCGCCGGCCCCCGACGGGGCCGTCGTCCGGCCGGCCTCCGATCCCATCCACCCGTGGGGGGGTCTGGCCGTGCTCCGGGGAACCCTGGCCCCCGAGGGGGCGGTGGTGAAGGCCGCGGGCGTCGAGGGGGAGGTCTTCCGCGGCCGGGCCCGGCCCTTCGACTCCGAGCAGGAGGCCTTCCGGGCGGTGGTGGCGGGCCGCATCGGGCGGGGCGAGGTCATCGTCATCCGGGGCGAGGGACCGCGGGGCGCCCCGGGGATGCCGGAGATGCTGGCGGTGACCGCCGCCGTCTCCGGCGCCGGGCTGGGCCGCGACGTGGCCCTCGTCACCGACGGGCGGTTCAGCGGCGCCACCCACGGGTTCAGCGTGGGCCACGTGGCCCCTGAGGCCGTGGTCGGCGGGCCCATCGCCCTCGTGGAGGAGGGGGACGAGATCGTCCTCGACATCCCCGGGCGCCGCATCGACCTCCTGGTGGACGAGGCCGAGCTGGCCCGTCGCCGGGCGCGGTGGACGCCGCCCCCTCCCCGGTACGACACTGGGGCCCTGGCGAAGTACGCGCGCCTGGTCTCGTCAGCCTCCGAGGGCGCGGTCACCGGCTAGGTGGCGAGGGGCGAGGGGGAGCGAGGGACGTGGGCAGGGTCACGAACCCCCAGGCCCTGGCCTGCCGGGAGTGCGGGCAGCGCTATCCGGTGGAGCCCCGGTCCATCTGCGAGGAGTGCTTCGGACCCCTGGAGCCCTGGTACGACCTGTCCGCCGTCGACGGCGTGGACTTCCGCAAGCACGCCGAGGCCGGCCCTCCCTCCCTCTGGCGCTACGAGCTGCTGCTTCCGGGTGGGCCCGACGTCGAGCGGGTGGACCTGGGGGCCGGCTTCACCCCCCTCCGCCGGGCCGAGAACCTGGGGGAGCGCCTGGGCATCCGGCGGCTGTGGGTGAAGGACGACTCGGTGAACCCCTCCAACTCCTTCAAGGACCGGGTGGTCTCGGTGGCCACCACCATGGCCCGGGCCTTCGGCTTCGAGGCCATCTCCTGCGCCTCCACGGGGAACCTGGCCAACGCGACCGCCGCCCACGCGGCCAAGGCCAGGATGCCCGCCTACGTCTTCGTCCCCGACGACCTGGAGCAGGCGAAGATCCTCGCCACCGAGGCCTACGGGGCGAAGGTGGTCGCGGTGCGGGGAACCTACGACGACGTGAACCGGCTCTGCTCGGAGGTGGCCGAGGCCCTGCCCTGGGCCTTCGTGAACGTGAACATGCGCCCCTTCTACGCCGAGGGCTCCAAGTCCCTGGGGTTCGAGACCGCCGAGCAGCTCGGCTGGCGGCTGCCCGACCACGTGGTCGTGCCCATCGCCTCGGGGGCCCTGTTCACCAAGATCGACCGGGCCTTCCGGGAGCTCGTGGCCGTCGGCGCCGTGCGGGAGCACCCCTACCGGATCTCCGGCGCCCAGGCCGAGGGGTGCGCGCCGGTGGCCCGGGCCTTCGCTGCGGGCTCCACCGAGGTCCTGCCGGTGAAGCCCGACACCATCGCCCGGTCCCTGGCCATCGGGAACCCCGCCGACGGTTACCAGGCCATCCGCATCGCCCGGCGGACGGGCGGGGTCATCGACGCCTGCACCGAGGAGGAGGTCCTCGAGGGGATCCGGCTCCTCGCCGAGACCGAGGGGGTGTTCACGGAGACGGCGGGCGGCGTGACCATCGCCGTGCTCCGGCGGCTCCGCGAGGCCGGGGTGATCCGTGAGGACGAGGAGACGGTGGCCTACGTGACCGGCAACGGGTACAAGACCGTGGAGGCCCTGGAGGGCGTGGTGGAGCCCAGCTTCCGGGTCACGCCGAGCCTCGACGAGTTCCTGGCCGCCCTCGGCCGGTGAGGTCCCACGGCGGGGGCCTCCAGGTCCCCCTTGCGGAGTCGGTCGAAATCGAACAAACTTAGGCCCGTTCGTTCAGATTCATGCCAGGGGAGCGATCCCGTTGGACCAACCGCTGCCGGCCGAGCGCTACCGGCGGATCCAGGAGGTGCTCCGCGAGCGCCAGGTCGTCCGCGTGTCCACCCTCTCCGAGCTGCTCGGCGTCTCGGAGGTGACGGTCCGCCGGGACCTCGAGGCCCTGGAGCGCAAGGGCGTGCTGGAGCGCACCCACGGGGGCGCGGTGCACGTTCAGCGGATGTACCAGGAGCCCCGCTACGTCGAGGCCATCACGCGGCACGCCGAGGAGAAGCGCCTCATCGGCGCCGCCGCCGCGCGCCTGGTGGAGCCCGGGGACACGATCTTCCTGAACGGCGGCACCACGACCCTCGAGGTCTTCCGCCACCTGGCGGCTCCGCGGATCCGGGTGGTCACGAACCACGTGGGGATGGCCCTCGAGGTCGGCGAGCGGGACCTGGAGCTGCTGCTGGTCGGGGGGCACTTCCGGGCACCCTCCTCCTCGGTGGTCGGGCCCTTCGCCACCGAGGCGCTGCGCCGGGTGTACGCGAACAAGGCCTTCATCGGCGTGGAGGGGATCAGCCTGCGCTCGGGTCTCACCACGCCCTCCCCCCAGGAGGCGGAGGTGGCGCGGCTCATGATCGAGCAGACCCGGGGCGAGGTCACGGTGGTGGCCGACCACTCGAAGCTGGGGACCGTGGCGGACTTCGCCATCGCCCCCCTCGAGGACGTCCACCGCATCGTCGTGGACCGCGAGGCCTCGGAGGAGTACCGCAAGCGGCTGGCGGCGGCCGGCCTGGACGTCGTGGTCGCCGGGGGCACCGAGCCGTCGAGGGGGAGGGCGCGGGCCCATGGATAAGGCGGCCTTCGAGGCGGAGGCCGAGCGGCTGCTCGCGGCGGCGCGGGCCGAGGGGGTCGTGCTACGCCTGGTGGGGGCCCTGGCCTTCGCCAGGCACTGCCCGGAGTTCCGCCACCTGCAGGAGACGCTGGGCCGCACCTACACCGACATCGACTTCGCCGCCTACGGGCGCGATGCCAGGAGGATCCAGCGTCTCCTCGCGCGGGCGGGCTACGTCGAGGATCCCCAGATCTTCGTGGACTCCGAGGGGAGCCGCATCGTCGCCGAGCACCCGGGGAGCGGCCTCCACGTCGACGTGTTCCTGGACAAGCTCGAGTTCTCCCACACGATCCCGTGGAACGGGCGCCTGGAGGTGGACGACCCCACGATCCCCCTGGCGGAGATGCTGCTGCAGAAGATGCAGATCGTCCGGATCAACGAGAAGGACATCGTCGACACCATCATGCTCCTCCTGGAGCACCCTCTGGGAGCGACCGACGGGGAGACCGTGAACGTCGCCTACGCGGCGTCGCTGTGCGCGAGGGACTGGGGGCTCTGGCGGACGGTCACCCTGAACCTGGAGAAGGTGCGCCAGATGGCCGGGGCCTACCGCAGCCTTTCCGACGAGCACAGGCAGCGGGTGGCCGGACAGGTGCAGGAGATCCTGGGCCGCCTCGAGGCCGAGCCCAAGAGCCTGGCCTGGAAGATCCGGGCCAGGGTCGGCGAGCGGCGGAAGTGGTACCGCGACGTCGGCGAGCTCGTGCCCGTGATTCGGGAGGAGGGATAGGGGTGCGGCTGCTGCGGCGGCGGGGGACGCCCACGGGAGAGCCCACCCGGCTCTTCTACGCCTGCGACATCCACGGCTCCGAGCCCACCTACCGGAAGTTCGTGAACGCCGCCCGCTTCTACGGCGTCGACGCCCTCGTCTTCGGCGGCGACCTCATGGGGAAGCTCCTCATCCCCATCGTCCGGGATGCCGGGGGCACCTGGCGGGCGAGCCTCCAGGGCCAGGTCCACCACCTGGAGAGCGCGGGGCAGCTCGCCGAGTTCACGAGGACCCTGGCCACCCTCGGCTTCTACTGGAAGGAGATGGACCCCGACGAGTACCGGGAGTACGAGGGGAACCAGGAACGGATCGACCGCCTGTTCGACACCCTCGCCAGGGAGCGCCTGGCCCGGTGGGTCGAGCTGGCCGAGGAGCGGCTGAAGGGCACCCCCGTGCGGGTCTACCTCTGCGGGGGCAACGACGACACCGAGGAGGTGCTCACGGCCCTCACGGAGGTGCCCGAGGACCGGGTCGTCCCCTGCGAGGAGCGGGTGGTGCCCATCGACGACGAGCACGTGCTCGTGACCGTCGGCTACTCGACGCCCACCCCCTGGCTCACCCCCCGGGAGCGGACCGACGAGGAGATCGGCAAGGTCATCGAGGGGCTCCTCGAGCAGGTCCCCGACCCCTCCCGGGCGGTGTTCAACTTCCACTGCCCGCCCCTGGACTCCGGGCTCGACACCTGCATGAAGCTCGACGCCTCCGTGTGGCCGCCGGCCCCGGTGATCGAGAACGGCCAGCCCGTCTACTACGGGGCGGGGAGCCGGGCCGTGGCCGATGCCCTGGAGCGGTACCAGCCGGTGGCGGGCCTCCACGGCCACATCCACGAGTCCCGGGGGGTGGCCCGGTTCGGGCGGACCCCCGCGTACAACCCGGGGAGCGAGTACGGAGAGGGGGTGTTGCGGGGACTGATCGTGGCCATCAGGGGCGGCGAGGTCGTGGGCCAGCAGTTCACGTCGGGATAGGTCCGGGATCCCGCGGAGCTGCCGGGGAGAAAGGAGGGGGGATGGCCGAGGCAGTGGTGCCGCAGGTCTTCACCAGGCGGGCTTCCGGGCTCGTCAGGGTGATGTCGCCGTATTCGGCCTTCATCTACAACATCCTGACGATGGGCGTGATCTTCCCCTGGACCTACATCTGGGCGCCGACGGCGTTCCAGGGGTCCAACCTGGTCCTGGGGATCGTCTTCGCCTTCGTCTTCGAGCTGCCCATCGCCCTGTCGTACGCGTGGCTGGCCACGGCCCTGCCGCGTTCGGGCGGCGACTACGTGTTCCAGAGCCGGGTCTTCGGCGGCGGCTTCGGGTTCACCGTGGTGTTCGCGTTCTTCGTGGTCTGGATCCTGCAGTGGGTGGCCCTGTCTGGGTGGCTGCTGGCGGTCCTCGGCCTCGCGCCGACCTTCATCGGCCTGGGCGTCACCACCGGTGTCGGCGCGTTCACGAGCTTCGGGACGTGGGCGGCCTCGTCGACGGGGATCATCGTCATCAGCATCCTGAACGCGCTGATCTCCCTGCTGCTGCTCGTGAGCGGGTTCCGGAACTACGTCCGGTTCCAGTACGTGATGTGGTACGGGATCCTGGTCTCCTTCGCCACGATGCTGATCCTGTTCTTCGCCACCAGCCCCGCGGCGTCCCACGCTCGCCTCGACGCCTTCGCCCAGGCCGTGGACGGGACCACCGGTTTCTTCGCGGCGGCCAGGGAGGCGGCGGCCGCCGCCGGTGTGAACTTCAGCCCACCCTTCTGGGTCTTCGGGACCCTCATGGTGGCCCCGATCGCATGGACGAGCCTCCAGTGGGCCACGTACTCGGTGGAGCAGGGAGGCGAGATCAAGGACGCCCACGTCTTCCGCAACCAGCTGTTCATCCTGGTGGGCTCCCTCGTCCTCACCGCCCTGCTGCTGGTGCTCCTGGCGGTAGCGATGGAGAAGGGCGTCGGACGGGACGGGATCCTGGTGGCGTCCTCCGGCTACTGGTACGGGGTCCCCGAGGCGCTCATCGGCGGCACCTTCCTGATGCCGAACCTCATCGCCATCGCCCTCACCTCGAGCCCGGTCATCGTCGCGATCATCGGGTTCGGCTACATCCTGAACTCGTTCCAGATCGTCTGTAACTGCTACATCGGGACCACCCGCATCATGGTGGCGCAGGGGCTGGACGGCCTGCTCCCCGAGTGGTTCTCCAGGGTGCACCCCCGGCTCAAGACGCCGGTCAACGCCCACCTGGCCTACTTCTTGGGGGCCATCCCCGTCATCATCGCGTACAACACGGTGGACGTGTGGGTCCGGTGGACCCTCGGGGTCACCTTCGCCAACGGGGCCGTGTTCGCGCTCTCGGCCCTGGCGGCGGCCCTGCTCCCGTACCGGGCGAGCAAGCTCTACGAAGCTTCCCCGGGAGCCCGCTACGCGGTGGGCAACGTCCCGCTGATCACGATCCTCGGGGCCATCGGCTTCCTCACCGGTGGGTTCATGGTCGGGTCGTTCCTGTTCGTGAAGGACCTGGGGCTGGCGTACACGACGGATGCCTTCCCCTACTACATCGTCCTGGGCACGGCCCTGTTCGGGCTCCTGGTGTACTGGGGGATGCGGACGGCCAAGGCCCGCCGGGGCATCAAGGTCGAGTACGCCTTCGCCGAGGTCCCACCCGAGTAGGGGGTTGCCGGACCGACCGGGAGGAGTGGGTGGAGGACGCCCGCGCCGTCGTCGTGGGCGGCGGCATCACGGGGGGTGAGCGTCGCCTACCACCTGGCCAGGGCCGGGTGGGACGGGGTCGTGCTGCTCGAGAAGGGGGACCTTACGAGCGGGGCGACCTGCCACGCCGTCGGCCTGGTCACGATGTTCAACCCCTCCCCCACGATGATGCGGTTCCGCCGGTACTCGACGGCGGGGCCCGATCGAGCGGGGGCTCCGGTACTTCGGCACCAACCTCACCCCCCTCGACACCCCCTTCGAGTGCGGGCTCGGGCGGTTCGTGGCGCTGGCTCGCGGCGGCCTCGGCGGCGGGCTGAGGCCGCCGGGCGTCTCTCCCGACCGCGCCTCGGTAGCGGAGGCTTTACAAGCTATCGCTTTACAAGTTTGGCCTTTCATGATGCCTTCCTGCGTGGGTCCCGAGATCGTCGACCGGGAGCGAGAGATCGACGAGCTCCGCCGGCTCGCCGGCCGCCCCCCGCGCTCGTCATCGTCCGGGGGCGCCGCCGGATCGGGAAGACGTTCTTGGTGCGGGTCGCGCTCACGGGTCCCCGGGTCGTCCATCTGCAGGCGGAGGAGCAACCCCGCCCGCTCCAGCTGGAGGCCTTCGCCGAGGAGTGCCGCCGGCCGGTCCCCGGCAGCCCGCCCCTCGCGTTCGGCGACTGGGGCGAGGCCTTCCGGTTCGTGGAGGACCAGGCCGACCGCGGGGGAACTCTGATCGTGATCCTGGATGAGTTCCAGTACCTGACGGCGTCGGACCCGGGGATCGTCTCCACCATCCAGCGCTTCTGGGACCGATGGGATGCGCGTCGCACGCCGGTCATGCTCGTGCTGAGCGGCAGCGCCCTGAGCTTCATGGAAGGGCCGTCTTCTCCAGGGCCGGCTTCTCCTCGACGCTGAGGGAGCGGGCCGCTCGGGAGGCGGTCGTCCTAGTGGAGGCGGCAGACCTCTTCCGGCGATCCAGGGGTTCGTCCTGGCGGGCGCCCCCGTCGCTCAGGACCGGATCCGCTCCCCGGAGGGGTCCCAGAGGGGGTCCGCGGCCACCTCGGCTGGCACCCGCTCCCCGAAGACCTCGACGTCGACGGGGGTGCCGACGGCGGCGAGGGCCGTGGGGAGGAAGGCGTACGCGATGCTCTTGCCGACGGCGTAGCCGATCCCCCCCGAGGTGACCCGGGCGACCACGTTCCCGTCGTGGCGGACCGGCTCGTTGCCCAGCGCCTGGGCCCGGGGGTCCGCCAGAGCCAGGCAGCAGAGGCGGCGGGCGACGCCCTGGTCTCGCTGGCGGAGGAGGGCCTCGCGGCCGATGAAGTCGACGCCCTTGTCCAGCCGGACCGCGAACTCCAGGCCCGCCTCGAGGGGTGTGTCCTCGGGGGTGATGTCCGCGCCCCAGGCCCGGTACCCCTTCTCCAGGCGGAGGGAGTCGATGGCCCGGTAGCCGGCCGGGACCATGCCGAAGGGTTGGCCGGCCGCGAGCAGCGTGTCGAAGAGGGCGACGGCGAACTCCACCGGCGTGTACAGCTCCCAGCCCAGCTCCCCGACGTAGGTCACGCGGTGGGCCCGGACCGGGACCGGGCCCACGGTGACCTCGCGGGCGGTCATGTAGGGGAACCCCGCGTTGGACAGGTCGTCGGGGCAGACCGAGGCGAGGACGTCCCTGGCTCGGGGTCCCCAGAGCCCGAGCACTGCCTCCCGTGACGTCGTGTCCCGGACCTCGACCGAGCCGTCCTCGGGGAGGTGCCTGCGGATCCACCCCAGGTCGTGGCCACCGAAGGCGGTCCCCGTGACCAAGAGGAAGCGGTCCTCGGCCAGCCGGGTCACCGTGAGGTCACACTCGATCCCGCCCCGTCGGTTCAGCAGCTGGGTGTAGACCACCCGCCCCACGTCCCGGTCGACGTCGCTCGCGCAGAGGCGCTGGAGGAAGGCGCAGGCGCCGGGCCCCGACACCTCGATCTTGGCGAAGGAGGTCTCGTCGAAGAGGGCCGCCCGCTCGCGGCAGGCGAGGTGCTCGGCGGGGATCGCCGTGGACCAGTGCTGGCCGGCCCAGCCCCTGGGCCGGAGCCGCTCGTGGCGTTCGTCCTCGTTGGATCGGAACCAGTTCGCCCGCTCCCACCCGGCCTTCTCCCCGAACTCGGCACCCAGGGCCGCCAGGCGGGGATAGGTGGGGGCGGTCCTCAAGGGGCGGCCGGCCCGCCGCTCCTCACCGGGGTAGTGGATGTCGTAGTAGGTCGCGTAGACCTCCCGGGCCCGGGCCGTCACGTAGGCCCGGCTCCGGTGGTGGTCGCCGAAGCGGCGGACGTCCATCTTCCAGCAGTCGTACTCGGGCTCGCCCTCGACGATCCACTCCGCCATGACCTTGCCGATGCCCCCGGCGCCAGCGATCCCGTGGGCGCAGAGGCCGGCCGCGACGAAGAAGCCCCGGACCTCCGACTCGCCCAGGATGAACTCGCCGTCCGGGGTGAAGGCCTCGGGTCCGTTGATCATCCGCACGATCTCCGCCGTCTGGAGGGCGGGGACGAGCTTGAAGGCGTTCTGGGCCAGGGGCTCGAAGCGCTCCCAGTCCTCCGGGAGCAGCCGGTTGTTGAAGTCCGCGGGGATCGAGCCGTGGGCGTTCCAGGGGGCGGGGTCGCGCTCGTAGCCCCCGACGACGAGGCCGCCGACCTCCTGGCGGAAGTAGACGAGCCGGTCGGGGTCTCGCATGGTCGGCAGGTCGGGGCGGACGCCCTCGATGGGCTTCGTCATGAGGTACTGGTGGGCGAAGGGCACCACCGGCACCTCGACCCCGGCCATCCGCCCCACCTCGTGGGCGAAGATGCCAGCGGCGTTCACCACCACCTCCGCGGCGATGCGGCCACCGTCGGTGACCACGCCCCGGACCCGACCCCGGTCCACCTCGATGCCGGTGACGCGAGTGCCGGTCAGGATCCGGCACCCGCCGCGCTTGGCCGCCTCGGCCAGGGCGAACGTGAGGCCGCTGGGGTCGACCCAGCCGTCGGTGGGCAGGTAGGCCGCCCCCTCCACCCCCTCCGGGTCGAACAGGGGGAACAGGTCGAGGGCCTCGCTGGTGGAGATGACCTCCAGGGGCAGGCCGAAGGTCTTCCCCCACCCGGCCACGCGGGCGAGCTCCCGCATCCGCTCGGGCGAGGATGCGAGGCGGAGGCTGCCCACCTCGTGCCACCCGGGATCGACGCCGGTCTCTGCCTTCAGGCGCCGGTACAGCTCGACCCCGTACATCATCATCCGGGTGAGCGTGACCGAGGACCGGAGCTGTCCCACCAGGCCCGCCGAGTGGAAGGTGGAGCCCGAGGTGAGCTCGCTGCGCTCGACCAGGACGACCTCGCTCCATCCCAGCTTCGTGAGGTGGTACGCGATGCTGGCGCCGGCCACGCCTCCGCCGACGATGACCGCCCGGGCCGCTCCGGTCACGCGGCCTCCGCGGCGTCCTGCAACCAGCGCTCGTACCGGGGGTCCCCGGCGTTGCGTCCGCACCGGTCGAAGTGCCGGTCGGCGTAGCCCACGTAGTCGAACGGGAGGGTGGAGATCCCCTGCTGGACCACCCCCCACATGGCCTCCCGGAAGTCGGACATGATCCGCATGAGGCCGAGGCGGGCCCGCCTGGCCGGGGTCACCTCGCCAAAGTAGAGCTCCAGGAGGCGGAGCTGGGCCTCCTCGGGGAGGTCGTTCATGACCGAGAAGTTCCCGAGGTCGAAGAAGGGGTCGCCCATCCCCGCGTACTCGTAGTCCACGATGAGGACTCGGTCGCCCTGGCGGATGAAGTTCGCGTTCAGCAGGTCGTTGTGGCAGGGACGGGCCGGCAGCGGAGCCTTCCCCAGGGCCGTCCGGATCTCGTCGGCCAGCTCCAGGAGCCGTTCGTGGATGGCCGGGATCGACACGCCCCGGGCCCGGGCGACGTCGCGGTACGCGAGGACCACCTCGAAGGGGGAGAAGGAGCCGGGGATGGGCGCGGCCCCGTGGAAGGCGCGGATCGAGGCGACGACCCCGGCGAGGACCTCATCCCGCCGGAGCTCCTGGGGCGGCACGGGGGCCCCCTCCACGAACCTGGTGATCAGGCAGCCGTGCTCGGGGAGGAAGGCCACGACCTCGGGACCCACGCCGACGGCCGCCGCCGCCTCCGCCGCGGCCCGCTCGGCCTCCCGGTCGATGCCCAGGAGCTCGGTGTCCCTCCCGGCCACGCGGACCACGTAGGAGGATCCGTCCAGGTCCACCCGGAAGTTCCGGTTGGTGATCCCCGTCTCCAGGGGGGTGACCCGCACCCGGGACGTCCCGGACCAGCCCGGGATGGCGCGGATGGCCGCCGCGAGGACCGGATCCCTTCTCATGCAGGTAGGCTAACCGGGCGATCGCTTGTGGTCAACCGTGAATGAATGTGATCGCTTTTGTCGCGGGCCCGCTGCCCCGCCGGGGACGCCCGGGAGGCGGTGACCCGCCCTCATCCGTGGTTCGATAAGGGCGTGCAGACGGCGGGGGTGTTGCTGGGGGCCTACCTGGTGGGGTCCATCCCCTTCTCCTTCGTCGCCGCCCGGCTCACCCGGGGGGTGGACCTGCGGCGGGTGGCGGCGGGAACGGTCTCGGACTCGGCCCTGTACCGGGTGGCGGGGGCGGGGCCGGTCGTGGTGGCCGGGATCCTCGACGTTGCCAAGGGCGCCGTGGGCCCCCTCCTCGCCGGGAGGGACCCCGTGCTCGCCGCCCTGGCGGGGGCGGCGGCCGTGGTCGGGCACAACTGGTCGCCCTTCCTCCGGGGCGCCGGGGGTCGGGGGATGTCCCCCGCCATGGGGGCCCTCCTCGTGACCGCCTGGCCCGGGACGGTGCTCCTGCTGGCGGGGCTGGCCCTGGGGAAGCTGGCGGGGCAGACCTCGGTGGGGGCCTTCCTCGCGTACCTCGCCCTGGTGCCGGCCCTGGCGGTGACCCGGGGCCAGGGTGGGGCCCTGGCCGGGGCGGCGGTGCTGGTGCCCCTCCTGGCGAAGCGGCTGACCGGCAACCGGCTCCCCGCGGGCCCCGGGCGCCGCCGGATCTACCTGCGGCGGCTCGTCTTCGACCAGGACGCGCGATGAGGGCCCTGCTGCGCCGCCGGGGCTTCCGGAACCTCCTCGTCGCCCAGGGCGTGTCCGCCCTGGGCGACTGGATGGCGACCATCGCCATGATGGTGCTGATCCTGGACCTCACGGGCTCCTCCGCCGCCGTCGGGGGGATGCTCGTCCTGCGGCTCCTCCCCGCCCTCCTGGCGGGGCCCCTGGCGGCCAGGACGGTCCGCCGGTGGAGCCGGCGGCGGACCATGCTTGCCATGGACGCCGCCCGGGCCGGCATGGTGGTCATGGTCCCCCTGGTCCCGGCTCTGTGGTGGGTCTACCTGTGGGCCTTCCTGGTTGAGGTCGGGGGCCTCGTCTTCCTGCCCGCCCGGGACGCCTCCGTGCCGGACCTGGCCCCGGAGGGGGAGCTGCCCCTCGCCAACGGCGCCATCCTCGCCTCCTCCTTCGGCACCATCCCCCTGGGGGCAGCGGCCTTCGGCGGCGTGGCGGCCCTGGAGCGGTTCCTGCCGGGCCCCTGGGGGGTCCTGGGCCGAGGGTTCCTGCTGGTCTTCGTGGTGGACGCCGCCACCTTCCTGGTGAGCTACGGGTTCGTGCGCCGCCTCACGGAGCTGGACGAGCCCCTGGCCGCGGCGGCCCCGGCGAGGGGGACCCCGGGCTGGGGGGCCGTGGCGGGCTCCCCGGAGGGCCCGCCCGCCGCCGGGACCGTGGGCGGGGGGGCTCCCTCCCAGGGGTTCCTCGGCTCCTTCCGCATCCCGCTCGTGCGGGCGGTCATGCCCGCCGCGGCCCTGGCCAGCCTCGGGATCGGCACGCTGTTCTCGGCGGGGATCGTGTTCGTCCGCCGGGTGCTCGGCATCAACGACGCGTGGTTCGGGGTCCTCGTGGCCCTGTTCGGGACGGGCGCCGCGGCGGGGCTCGCCGCCCTCCAGGTCCTCGGGCGGGGCGACCGACTGGCCGTGGTGCGGGGTGCCCTGGGGTTGCAGGGCGCGGTGGTGTCGGCCATGAGCCTCTCCCCGGCGGCGGCCCCGGCCCTGCTGGGCGCGGCCGCCTACGGCGGTGCGGTGTCGGCCACCCTGGCGTCGGGCATGAGCATCCTCCAGGCCCGCCTGACCGGGCCCGACCGGGTGCTGGCCTTCGCCGCCTTCCACGTGGTCATCCGGGCGGGGCTGTCCCTGGCGGCCCTGGGAGCGGGTCTGGCCGTGGACCTCGTGGGAGGGGTCCGCTGGCCCCTCGTGGGCCGGCTGGAGCCGGCGCGGGTCGTGCTGTTCACCTCCGGCCTGGCCATCCTGGCGGGAGCCGCCCTGGTCCGGGCGCCCGGAGGGGAGGGGCCGTGACGGGCCGGCGGGGGGGCGGGCCGCCCGGGGCGGGCGGGGTGAGGCGCCCAGGGTGACGGTCGCCGTCATCACCGACAGCGCGGCGGCCCTGCCGCGGGAAGTGGCCGAGGAGGCGGGGGTGGCGGTGGTCCCCCTGTGGATCACGTTGGGCGGCAGGCCCTACCGGGACGGGGAGCTCAGCCTGGAGGAGGTCCTCCGCCGGATCCGGGCCGGAGAGTCCTTCTCCACGTCGGGGCCGAGCCCCGGTGACGTGCTCCGGGTCATCGAGGACCACGCGGGCCCCGACGGAGCCGTCGTGCTCACGGTGGCCCGGAGGCTCTCCAGCACCCACGAGGCGGCCCGGGCGGCGGCGCGCCTGGCGGGCAGCCCGGTGCGGGTGGTGGACAGCGCCGCCGCGGTGGGGGCCCAGGCCCTGGTGGTCCTCGCCGCCGCCGAGCGGGCCCGGGCCGGCGCCTCCCTGGAGGAGGTGGAGGCCGTAGCCCGCCACGTCGCCGGGCGGGTTCGCCTGGTGGCCCGCCTGGTCACGCTGGAGTGGCTGGCGCGGGGCGGCCGCGTGCCCGGCGCCGCGGCGTGGGCCGGGCGGTGGCTGGGCCTGCGGCCCCTCATCCAGCTCCGGGGGGGCTCCATCCGCCCCCTCCGCCCGGCACGCAGCGAGGAGGCGGCCCGGGCCAGGATGGTGGCGATGGTGCGGCGGACCCAGCCGAGGGGGGGACGCCTCCACGTCGTCGCCCTTCACGCCCTGGCCCCCGAGGGGGCCCGGGACCTGCTGGACGCCGTCCGGGTCGAGTGGGAGCCGGCCAGCGCCCTGGTCTCTCCCTTCGGGCCGGTGATCGTCGCCCACACGGGCCCCGACCTCGTGGGCCTCGCCTGGTGGTGGGAGGAGCCCGGGCTCCGGGGGTGAGGGGAGCGTCCCGGACCGGGGTCGCCGTCGTTCAGGAGCGCGGGAGGCCTGCGGCGAGGGCCCACTCCACGGCCTCGCGGATGGCCTGGGCCCCCGCGGGGTCGAAGGCGTGGCCCATCCCGGGGACGACGCGCAGACGGCAGGGCCCGGGGGCGGCGACGGCCAGCTCCACGGCCTCCCGCAGCCGGATCATGCGGTCCCGCTCCCCGTGGACGACGGCGACGGGCAGCCGGAGGCGGGCCACCAGGGTCACGGGGGGCTCGCTGTCGGTCCACCCCGGGGCGATCCGCACCCGGAGCCGCCGCTCCGCGAACCGGCGGCCCGGGGCGGTCCTGGTGAGGGCGGTGGCGGCGAGGACCCGCGGACGCCAGGGCAGCCGCCAGCGGGCGGGGCTGCTCACGAGCACGACCCCGGCGAGGTCGGGGTCGGTGACCGCGTGGCGGAGGGCGGCGATGGCGCCGAGGGAGGCCCCCGCCACCACCACCCGCCCGGTCCTGCGCCGGGCCTCGGCCACCGCGGCGGCCACGTCGAGGCGCTCCAGGCTGCCCAGGGTGCACAGGCCCCCCGAGGCGCCGTGCCCCCGGGCGTCGTAGGCGAGGACGTGGTGGCCGGTCCCCGCCAGGTCCGCGGCCAGGGCGACCACCCCGGGGGCGTCCTTGGAGCCCGCCAGCCCGTGGACGAGGACCACGGCGCCGTCCCCGGGGCGGGCTGCCTCCCACCACCGGGCCCGTAGGAGGACGCCGTCGGCGGTGCGGAGGGTGGCGTCGGCCATGGCGGGGCGAAGCGTACCGCGGCCGGGTGGGGCGTCGTGCCCCTCCAGCGCGTCGGCCCTCACCCGCCCGGTCGCGCCGGCCCCGGACGGAGGCCGTGGAGGCGCACGGAGCGCCGGAACCAGACCAGGGAGAGGGCAACTCCGGTCGCCGTGAAGCCCACCGACACCCCCGCCCGCGCCAGCACGAAGGTGGCCAGGGGCTGGCTCACCAGCAGCCACAGGGTGAGGCCGGCGTTGGCCAGGAGGACGAAGGCCCACAGCAGGGTCACCCGCTGGAAGAACCGCCGCATGGCGGGGTGGCGGAGCACGCCTGCCGGCAGGGGCAGGAAGTCGGCGGCCAGCCGCTCGGCCAGGGGCTGTCCCGCCGGCAGCGAGAGGAGGAAGGCGCTGGCCAGGCCGACGGTGGCCAGGGTGGGCTGGAGGAAGTAGACGAAGACGCTTCCCGTCGCCAGGGCGGCGACGGTGCGGGCCGTCAGGGTCAGGGTCCCGAGCACCAGGAGCCCGGGGAGCCGGCGGCGGAAGACCAGGCGCGTGGCGAGGGCCCCGTAGGACCAGGCCAGGGCCACGGCCAGGGCCCCGGTGGCCCCCACCGCCTTCAGCACCAGGTAGAAGAGGGCGACCGGCACCAGCGTTCCCTCCACGACGTGGGGGACGGCGTGCCTGGCCAAGGCCAGCAGGCGGGGCAGCTCGAGCTCGCGCGCGTGCATCACGTCCGTCCATCGGCACGCGCGCGGCCTCCCTCAAGGCGTTCCGCGGATTGACCGGCGGCCCGCGCGGGCCGCCCGCATGGTACCCGATGGCGCCACTACAATCCGGCCGGTGGAGGCGCCGACGTACCTTGCGGCGGCGGAACTCCGGCGGGCGCTCACCGTCTACCGCGACGCCCTTCGCGCTCACCGGGAGGCCATCAACCGCCTGAACGTCTTCCCGGTGCCCGACGCGGACACGGGGAACAACATGGCGCTCACCCTGGAGTCCGTGGTCGAGGCGCTGGAGGGGGCCGACGACCTGCGATCCACCTGCCGGGCCCTGGCCCGGGGCGCCCTCCTCGGCGGGCGCGGGGTCTCCGGGGTGATCCTGTCCCAGGCCCTGGGCGGGC
>CAYVCH010000001.1:0-11700 GCA_964449755.1 uncultured Actinomycetes bacterium | reverse complement strand
GCCGGGCCCTGGAGGCGGCCGACGGGGCTGCCCGGGAAGCCCTGGCGGACCCCGTGGAGGGGACCATCCTCACGGTGCTGCGGGCCGCGGCCGAGGCCGCCCGCGAGGCCGCCGACGGCGGCGCGGGCCTGGCCGAGGTGCTGGGGCAGGCCAGGGCGGCCGCCGGCCTGGCCCTGGAGCGCACCCCGGAGCTCCTGCCCGTCCTGCGTCGGGCCGGTGTGGTGGACGCCGGCGGCGCCGGGTTCCTGCTGTTCCTGGACGCCCTGCTCCACGTGGCGACGGGCCGGCCGGTGCCCGAGCCCCCCGAGGTCGCCCCGGGGCCGGCCGAGGCGGCGGGGGTGGGGCCCCGCTTCGAGGTGGCCTTCCTGCTGGAGGCCGCCGACGAGGCCCTGCCGGCCTTCCGGGAGGCCCTGGGGGCCCTGGGGGAGGCCGCCGCGGTGGTGGCCGCCGACGGGACCTGGAGTTGCCACGTCCACACCGACGACCCCGGGGCTGCCCTGCGTCTCGGCCTCGCCCACGGCCGGGCCCGGGAGGTGCGCATCACGGACCTCGCCCGCCAGGTGGGCCAGGGAGGGTGGGCCCCGGGCCCCCTCGCCGAGACGCCGTCCCCCACCACGGCGGTGGTGGCCGTGGTGGCCGGCCAGGGCCTGGCCGAGATGTTCCGCACCCTGGGCGCCCGGGGGCTGGTCGGGAGGAGCGGGGGAGCGGACCCCTCCGTGGCCGAGCTGCTGGAGGCGGTGGAGGGCACCGGCGCCGAGCAGGTGGTGGTCCTGGCCAACGACGACCGGGTGGTCCCCACCGCCGAGCGGGCCGCCGGCCTCGCCCGGGCGACCGTCCGGGTCGTGCCCACCGCCAGCGTCCCCGAGGGGCTGGCCGCCCTGCGTGCCTACGACCCCTCGGCCCCGGCCGAGGAGAACGCCGCGCGGATGGCGGAGGCGGCCTCGCGGGTGCGCTCCGGACGCATCACGCAGGCCGTTCGGGACGCCTCGAGCGACCTCGGGCCCATCCGGGCCGGGGACTGGCTGGCCATCACGGCCCGGGGGATCCGGGCCGTGGGCGCGAGCGCCGTGGAGGTGGCGACGGCCCTCCTGGACGACCTCCTGGGCGACGGGCACCGCCGGGTGACGGTGATCGAGGGGGACGGCGCCGACCCGGCCGTGACCGGCCGGATCCTGGCCGACCTCGCCAGCCGGCACCCCGACGCCCGGGCCGAGGTCCACCACGGAGGCCAGCCCTCCTCCCTGTACGTGTTCGGCGTGGAGTGAGGGCGGGGGACGGGCGCCGCTCGCCCGGCCCGGCGACCGAATCCAGGGTGCGCGGACGGGTTGACACGGGCGGGCTCGCCCCTAAACTGGGGACACCATGAGCAGGGACGGAGGGACGTCCGGGAAGCGAGCCCTCGTACTTATTGGCTAGGCGCGGGCAGGCCCACCTGGGCCTGTGCCGCGCCGGAGACCCCTCGCCGCGCGAGGGGTTTTTTGCACCCCGTGCGGCCGGGGTGCGGCAGGAGGGCGAGCCGGAGAGGAGCCGGGCATGCGGTACGAGTTCGAACGAGAGGGACGGACGGTGGGGACGGCCCTGTGGGAGGGGCCGGGACAGGTCTCGGTGCAGGTGGACGACCCGGTCCTCCGGGAGGAGTTCCGGCGGTTCTTCGCCACCGAGGTGACGTACATGTCAGCGGGCTTCGGGGTGGACGACCACGAGGAGGCCCTCCAGGTCCGGCGCCGGGACTGGACCCCCTGGGAGTTCGAGCGAGCCTGCCGGCACCTGGCCCACCGCCTGGGGGGCACGGTGCGCCGGGTGGAGACGGGACCGGTGGAGGACCGGCCGGAGGAGGTGGGGGCCCGATGAAGGTGACCGGCGCCCAGGCCGTCTTCATGGCCCTGGAGGCCGAGGGCGTGGAGGTCATCTTCGGCATCCCCGGCGGGGCCATCATGCCCACCTACGACCGCCTGCTGGAGTCCCGGGTCCGGCACGTCCTGTGCCGTCACGAGCAGGGGGCGGGCCACGCGGCCGAGGGCTACGCCTGGGCCTCGGGGAAGGTGGGCGTGTGCATGGCCACCTCGGGCCCGGGGGCCACGAACCTGGTCACCCCCCTCACCGACGCGAAGATGGACTCGGTGCCCATCGTGGCCATCACTGGCCAGGTCCCCACCCCGGTGGTGGGCAACGACGCCTTCCAGGAGGCCGACGTCACCGGCATCACCCTGCCCATCACGAAGCACAACTACCTGGTGAAGCGGGCCGAGGAGATCCCCCGGGTGATCCGGGAGGCCTTCCACATCGCCTCCACGGGCCGGCCGGGGCCGGTCGTCGTCGACCTGCCCAAGGACGTCCAGCTCGCCGAGTTCGACTGGTACTGGCCGGAGCGCGTGGACCTGCCCGGCTACCGGCCGACGGTCCGGGGGAACCTCCGGCAGGTGCGGGAGGCGGTGAAGCTGATCCTCGCCTCCGAGCGCCCCGTCCTGTACGTGGGCGGGGGCGTCATCAAGGCGGGGGCCACCGAGGAGGTCCGCCAGCTCTCCGTGGAGGGGCGTCTGCCCGCGGTCACGACCCTCATGGCGCGGGGGGCCCTGCCCGACTCCCACGAGCTGTGTCTCGGGATGCCCGGCATGCACGGCAACTACGCCGCCGTCACGGCCATGCAGCGGGCCGACCTGCTCATCGCCATCGGGGCCCGCTTCGACGACCGGGTGACCGGCAAGCTCGCGAGCTTCGCCCCCCAGGCCAAGGTCGTCCACGTGGACATCGATCCCGCCGAGATCGGCAAGAACCGCGCCGCCGACGTCCCCATCGTGGGGGACGCGAGGGACGTGGCGGCCAAGCTCCTGGCCGAGCTCCGGCGGCAGCAGGGGGAGCGGGGCGGACCGCCCGACCGGTCCCCCTGGCTCCGCCAGCTCGCCGAGTGGCGGGAGCGCTACCCCATCCGCTACGACCAGCCCTCCGAGGGCCCCCTGAAGCCCCAGTTCGTCATCGACCGCCTCTACGAGCACGCCCGGGAGGCCATCGTGGTGGCCGGCGTCGGCCAGCACCAGATGTGGGCCTCCCAGCTCTGGCGCTTCGAGGAGCCCCGGACCTGGATCAACTCGGGAGGCCTGGGGACCATGGGCTTCGCCGTCCCCGCGGCCATCGGGGCCAAGGTGGCCCGCCCCGACCGGCGGGTCGTCGCCATCGACGGCGACGGCTGCTTCCAGATGACCGCCCAGGAGCTGGCCACGGCGGCCATGGAGCACGTGCCGGTCACCGTGGCCATCATCAACAACGCCTACCTCGGCATGGTCCGCCAGTGGCAGGAGCTGTTCTTCAACGAGCGCTACTCGGCCGTCTACCTGTCCCACGACGTCCCGGACTACGTGAAGCTCGCCGAGGCCTACGGGGCCGTCGGCCTGCGGGCCGAGCACCCCGACGAGGTGGACGCCGTCATCGAGAAGGCCCTGGCCGTGGAGGACCGGAGCGTGGTCATCGACTTCCGGGTGGACCCCATGGAGAAGGTCTTCCCCATGGTCCCGGCCGGTGCCTCCAACGACGACATCATCCTCGGGCCCCAGCAGGCGCGGCCCGCCGACCAGCCCGCGGAGGCCCCCATCGCATGAGCCTGCACACCCTCTCGGTCCTCGTCGAGGACAGGCCGGGGGTCCTCACCCGGGTGGCGGGCCTCTTCGCCGCCCGGGGGTTCAACATCGACTCCCTGGCCGTGGGGCCCACGGAGGAGCCGGGACGTTCGCGGATGACCATCGTGGTGGACGTGGAGAGCAAGCCCCTGGAGCAGGTGACGAAGCAGCTGAACAAGCTCATCAACGTCATCAAGGTCCTCGAGCACGAGCCCGGCGAGGCCGTCGAGCGGGAGCTCATGCTCGTCAAGGTGCGGGCCGAGGGGGACGCCCGGGCCAGGGTCATCGAGATCGTCGAGATCTTCCGGGGCCGCATCCTCGACGTCACCCGCCGCACGCTCACCATCGAGTGCACCGGCGCGCCGGACAAGCTCGAGGCCATGAGGGAGCTGCTCGAGGACTTCGGCATCGTGGAGCTCTGCCGGACCGGGCGAATCGCCCTGGCCCGGGGCGACCGGGGGATCCGGGAGCGGGTGCTCCGGCCCGCCCGGACCGCCGACTGAGGCCGGGAGGAGGAGGGATGGCCAGGATCTACTACGACACCGACGCCGACCGGGCGGCCCTGGAGGGCCAGCGCGTCGCCGTCCTCGGCTACGGCAGCCAGGGCCACGCCCACGCCCTGAACCTGAAGGACTCGGGCTTCGACGTCCGAGTAGGCCTGCGCCCGGGGAGCAGGTCCTGGCCGGCCGCCGAGGAGGCCGGCCTTCGTGTGTTGCCCACCGCCGAGGCGGCCGCCGAGGGCGACGTCGTCACGGTCCTCCTGCCCGACGTGGCCCAGCCCGCCGTCTACGAGGCGGACATCGCCCCCGGACTGGAGGCGGGCAACCTCCTCATGTTCGCCCACGGGTTCAACGTGCACTTCGGGCGGATCGTCCCCCCCGAGGGCGTGGACGTCGCCATGGTGGCCCCGAAGGGCCCCGGCCACCTGCTCCGGCGCACGTACGAGCAGGGCATCGGCACGCCGGCCCTGGTGGCCGTCCACCGGGACGCCACCGGCAAGGCCCTGGCCCGGGCCCTCGCCTACGCCCAGGGCATCGGCGTCACCCGGGCCGGGGTCATCGAGACGACCTTCCGGGAGGAGACCGAGACCGACCTGTTCGGCGAGCAGACGGTCCTCTGTGGGGGGGTGTCGGAGCTCATCCGGGCCGGGTTCGAGACCCTGGTCGAGGCCGGCTACCAGCCCGAGGTGGCCTACTTCGAGTGCCTCCACGAGCTGAAGCTCATCGTGGACCTCATCTACGAGGGAGGCCTTTCCTGGATGCGGTACTCGGTCTCGGACACCGCCGAGTACGGCGACTACACCCGGGGCCCCCGGGTCATCGACGAGCGCGTCCGGGCCGAGATGCGGCGGATCCTCGAGGAGGTCCGGGACGGAAGCTTCGCCAAGGAGTGGGTGGGGGAGGCCGAGGCCGGCTTCCCCACCTTCCTCCGCCTGCGCCGGCAGGCGCGGTCGTCGCAGCTGGAGGAGGTGGGCCGGGGGCTTCGCCGGATGATGCCCTGGCTCGAGTCGGAGAGGAAGGTGGTGCCCGATGAGTGACGGAGCCGGTGGGGTAGGTGAGGTCGTCCGCATCTTCGACACGACCCTGCGGGACGGGGAGCAGGCCCCCGGCATCGCCCTCACCCGCGCGGAGAAGGTCGAGGTCGCCGAGCAGCTCGCCCGCCTCGGGGTGGACATCATCGAGGCCGGGTTCCCCATCAGCTCGGAGGGGGAGTTCGAGGCCGTCCGGGAGATCGCCACCAGCGTCCGGGGCCCGGTCATCGCGGCCCTGGCCCGGGTGACCCCCGGCGACATCGACCGGGCCGGGGAGGCCCTGAAGGGGGCCGAGCGGTTCCGCATCCACGTGTTCATCTCCACCTCGGAGGTGCACATGCGGGACATGCTGAAGATGACCCCCGACGACGTGCTGCGGGCCTCGGTGGACGGGGTGAGCCACGCCCTGTCCTACACCGACGACGTGGAGTTCTCGGCCCAGGACGCCACCCGCAGCGACCCCGCCTTCCTCCTCGACGTGTACCGGGCGGCCGTGCGGGCGGGGGCCACCACGATCAACGTCCCCGACACCGTGGGCTACGCCATGCCCCACGAGTTCGGGGAGCTCGTGCGGATGGTGCGGGAGGCCCTCCCCGACCGCGTCACGGTCTCCACCCACTGCCACAACGACCTGGGGCTGGCCGTGGCCAACTCCCTGGCGGGCATCGTGAACGGGGCCCGCCAGGTGGAGGTGGCGGTGAACGGCATCGGCGAGCGGGCCGGCAACTGCTCCCTGGAGGAGGTGGCGATGATCGTCCGCACCCGGGGTCAGGCCCTGGGGGTCCGCCACAACCTGAACCTGCGGGAGATCACCCGGACCTCCCGCCTCGTGTCCATGCTCACCGGCTACCCGGTGCAGCCCAACAAGGCCGTGGTGGGGTCCTCGGCCTTCGCCCACGAGTCCGGGATCCACCAGCACGGGGTGCTCATGAACCGGGCGACCTACGAGATCATGGACCCCCTGGAGATCGGCCTGGAGGGCAACCGCCTCGTCCTCGGCAAGCACTCGGGCCGCCACGCCTTCGCCGATGCCCTGGCGAAGATGGGGTACCAGCTCGAGCGGGAGCACCTGGACCGCGCCTTCGCCCGCTTCAAGGACCTGGCGGACCGGAAGATCTCCCTCACCGACCAGGACCTGGAGGCCATCGTCGGCGAGGAGCTCGGCGCCGCGGAGAAGGACGTCCTGGTGCTGGAGTCCCTCCAGGTGGAGGGGGGGACCCACCGGTCCCCCACGGCCACGGTGCGGCTGCGCCGGGGCGACCGGGTCGTCGAGGAGTCCGCCGTGGGCGACGGGATGATCGACGCCGCGTGCGGGGCCATCCAGCGGGCGGCCGGCGTGGAGGCCCGCCTGGTCACCTTCAACGTCTCCAGCGTCACCTCGGGCACCGACGCCCTGGGCGACGTGGTGGTCCAGCTGGACGTGGAGGGGCGGCGGGTGACCGGCCGGGGGGTGTCCGTGGACGTGGTCGAGGCCTCGGCCCGGGCGTACCTGGCCGCCATCAACCGGGCCCTCCAGGCCACCGAAGGGCGACCCTCGGCGGAGGTCACCCCGTGACGGGACGGACCTACCGGATCGGGGTCATCCCCGGCGACGGCACGGGCCCGGAGGTGATCCGGGAGGGGCTCAAGGTCCTTCAGGCCGTCCGCGACGGGTTTGACGTCGAGCTGGTCCACTACGACCTGGGAGGGGGACGGTACCTGCGGACCGGCGAGGTGCTGCCCGACGCCGTCCTGGAGGAGCTCAGGCAGCTCGACGCCATCTACCTGGGGGCCGTGGGTCACCCGGACGTCCCGCCGGGGGTCCTCGAGCGGGGGCTGCTCCTCCGGATCCGCTTCGAGCTGGACCAGTACGTGAACCTCCGGCCGATCCGCCTCTACCCGGGGGTGACGACCCTCCTGCCCGCCCACACCCCGGAGGACGTGGACCTCCTCGTCGTGCGGGAGAACTCGGAAGGGCTCTACTCGGGCGCCGGCGGCTTCCACCGGCGGGGGACGCCCCAGGAGGTGGCCCTCCAGGAGAGCGTGAACACCCGGCACGGGGTGGAGCGCGTCGTCCGCTACGCCTTCGAGCGGGCTCGGGAGCGCCGCCGCCACCTCACGCTGGTCCACAAGGTCAACGTCCTCACCTACGCCGGCGACCTGTACCAGCGGGTCGTCGACGAGCTGGCCCGTGAGTACCCGGAGGTGACGACGGCCTACTGCCACGTCGACGCCGCCTGCGTGCTGCTGCTGGAGCAGCCCCGACGGTTCGACGTGGTCGTCACCGACAACATGTTCGGCGACATCCTCACCGACCTCGGCGCCGTCATCCAGGGCGGCATGGGCATCGCCGCCGGGGGCAACATCAACCCCGGGGGGGTCTCCATGTTCGAGCCCATCGGGGGCACCGCCCCGGACCACGTGGGCAAGGGGACCATCAACCCCCTGGCGGCCATCGGGGCCCTGGCGATGCTCCTCGCCCACCTGGGGGAGGCCGGGGCCGCCGCCCGGGTGGAGGCGGGGGTCCGGTTCGCCTGCTCGAAGATGACGTCCATGCGGGCCGGCGAGATGGGCTACACCACCTCCGAGGTGGGGGACCTGGTGGTCGAGGGGGCGACGGGGTGAGCGGGCCGCCCCCCCCGGTGCCGGCCGGCGGCCACGGCCTGGACGTCGAGCTGTACGACACGACGCTGCGCGACGGGGCGCAGCGGGCGGGCCTCTCCTACACCGTCGAGGACCGCCTGCGCATCCTCCACAAGCTCGACGAGGTGGGCTTCCCCTACGTCGAGGGTGGCTGGCCCGGGGCCAACCCCCGGGACACCGAGTTCTTCCGGGTGGCGGCCGGGGAGCGCCTGCGCCACGCCACCCTGGCCGCCTTCGGCATGACCCGGAAGGCGGGGGAGCGGGCGGAGACGAGCGCGGTCCTCCGGCCCCTCCTGGAGGCCGGGACCGAGGTGGTGTGCATCGTGGGCAAGTCCTGGGACCTGCACGTCACCCGGGTCCTGCGGACCACCCTGGAGGAGGGCCTGGCCATGGTGGCCGACTCCGTCGCCTTCCTGCGCCGGGAGGGGCGCCGGGTCTTCTTCGACGCCGAGCACTTCTTCGACGGCTACCGCCGCAACCCCGGATTCGCCCTGGCCGTCCTCGCCGCCGCCGAGGAGGCGGGGGCCGAGCGCCTGGTCCTCTGCGACACGAACGGGGGGTCCCTCCCGGCCGACGTGGCCGAGGTCGTGCGGGAGGTCCGGGAGCGGACCTCGGTCCCCCTGGGGGTCCACGTCCACAACGACACGGGCTGCGCCGTGGCCAACTCCCTGGTGGCGGTGGAGGAGGGGGTCTTCCAGGTCCAGGGCACGGTGAACGGCTACGGGGAGCGGACGGGCAACGCCGACCTCGTCGCCATCGCCGCCAACCTCGCCCTGAAGGTCGGGAAGCGGGTGCTGCCGGAGGGAGCCGTGGAGCGGCTCACCGAGCTCGCCCACTACGTCGCCGAGGTGGCGAACGTCACCCCCGACTCCCACCAGCCCTACGCCGGCCGCTACGCCTTCACCCACAAGGCCGGCCTCCACACCTCCGGGGTGGCCCGCCTGTCCGAGGCCTACGAGCACGTTCCGCCGGAGGCCGTGGGCAACCACCGGGGCGTCGTGGCCAGCGACCTCGGCGGCGCGGCCACCCTGCGGATGAAGGCCCGCCAGCTCGGCCTCCAGCTCCGGGACGAGGCCATTCCCGGGCTCGTGGCGGAGCTCAAGGAGCGGGAGGCCCGCGGCTACCACTTCGAGGTGGCCGACGCCTCCCTGGAGCTGCTCATGCGCCGCCACGACGGCTGGGAGCAGCCCTTCTTCGAGGTCGAGAGCTACCGGGTCCACGTGGAGAAGCGCCGGGGGGACCCCGAGCCCCTGGCCGAGGCCACCGTGAAGGTGGTGGCCGGGGGCAATCGGCACATCGAGTCCGCCGAGGGCCACGGTCCCGTGGGCGCCCTGGACAACGCCCTCCGCAAGGCCCTGGCCAACGAGTACCCGGAGCTCGACCACATGACCCTGGAGGACTACCGGGTGCGGGTCCTGGAGGAGAACCTGGGCACCGGGGCCGTCGTGCGGGTCCTCATCGACACCTCCGACGGCGAGAAGGAGTGGACGACCGTGGGGGTCTCGGACAACATCATCGAGGCCTCCTGGGAGGCCCTGACCGACGCCTACCTCTACGGGCTGCTCCATCCCCGCGAGGACCGGGAGGCGCCCGGTGACCCGAGGCCGGGGACGGCCTGAGGGGGCCGGGGGGCGCGACGGGGCTCCGGCGCTTCCGGTCCGCATCCGGGAGGCCGCGCCAGCCGACGCCCGGGCCTGCGCCGAGGTCCACGTCGAGGGGTGGCGGTGGGCCTACCGGGGGCTCCTCCCCGACGGCTACCTGGACCGGGTCTCGGTCGAGGACCGGGAGCGCACGTGGCGGGAGGGCGTCGCCGGGTCCGGTGAGCGCGTGGCGTGGGTCGCGGAGCGGGAGGGGCGCGTGATCGGGCTCTGCGTGACGGGCCCCTCCGAGGACGCCGACGCCGACCGGTCGACGGCCGAGGTGTACGCGATCTACCTGCTCCCGGAGGTCGTGGGGACGGGCGTGGGGCGCGCGCTCCTCGACTCGAGCACGCCACGGAGCACCTCCGCCGGCGGGGGTTCCGTCGGGCGACGCTCTGGGTCCTCGAGGCGAACGAGCGGGCCCGCCGGTTCTACGAGCGCGCCGGGTGGCGGGCGGACGGGGCGGTGAACGAGGAGCGGGTCGACTGCGCGAACCTCCCCACGGTCCGCTACCGGCTCGAGCTGTAGGGAGCACGGCTACCATCGCCCGCGTGCGGACGGGTCTGGTCCGTGGGCTCGGCGCGATCGTCCGGGGGTTCCCGCGGCCCCGTCCCGGTCGACCCGGCGACCCCGGCTGGTTCGGCCCCGGGTCCCTGGCCTGGCAGGTGAACGCCGAGACGGCCCTCCTGCTGGCCGGCGGGAGGGCCCTGCTGATGCAGGTCGCCCACCCCCTCGTCGCGGCCGGCGTGGCCGACCACAGCGACTTCACCCGGGAGCCCTTCGAGCGGCTCTGGCGCACCGTGGACACCGCGCTCACCGTGGTGTTCGGGGACTCGGACCAGGCCGCGGCGGCCGTCCAGCGGGTCACGGAGGTCCACCGCCGCGTCCGCGGCTCCCGGGACGGCGTCCCCTACTCGGCCCTCGACCCCGAGCTCCTCCTCTGGGTCCACGCGACCCTCGTGGACTCCTCGGTCGCCGCCTACGAGCGGTTCGTCCGGCCGCTCTCCGCGACGGAGCTCGAGCGCTACTACCTCGAGATGCGGCGGATGGGGACGGCCTTCGGGATCCCGCCCGGGCTCCACCCGCCGACCTACCGGGACTTCGTCGCCTACCTCGAGCGCGCGATCGCCGCCCTCCGGATCGGGGAGGAGTCCAGGCGTCTGGCCCGGGAGGTCCTCTCGCCCCCGGCGCCGCTCGTCCTCCTGCCCCTGGGGCTCGTCTCCGGGCTGCTCTCGGTGGGGCTCCTGCCGGCCGGGATCCGCCGGGGGCTCGGGCTGCGGTGGGGGCCCCGGGCGGCCCGGGCGTTCGAGGTCGCCTCGGCCGGGGTGCGCCGGACGGTCCCCCTCCTCCCGGACCGCCTGCGCCGCTGGCCCCACGCGCGGGAGGCGGAGCGCCGGGTCGCCCTGGGGCCGCGGCCGTCCGGGGGCGGCCGCGAAGACCGCGACCCCGGCTCCCCGGGCCTCCCGCCGGTGCCCTACCCCGGCTGATCCGTGCCCGGGCCCAGGAGTCGTGCCGGGTCCTCCAGGAGGGCGACCGTGTCCCGCAGGAACGCCGCGGCGGGAGCCCCGTCCACCACCCGGTGGTCGAAGGTGAGGGAGAGGACCATGAGGGTCCGGACCTCCACCCGACCGCCCACGGCGGCCGGCCGGGGCCGCGCCTGCCCGAGGCCCAGGATGGCGGTCTGGGGCGGGTTCAGCAGGGGGGTGAAGGCGTCGACCCCGAAGGCCCCGAGGTTGGTGACGCTGAAGACGCCCCCCTCGAGGTCGGCCGGGCGGAGGCCGCCGCCCCGGGCCCGCTCCGCCAGCTCCGCCACCTCCCGGTTCAGGGTCTCCAGGTCCTTGCCGTCGGCCCCCCGTACCACGGGCACCACCAGCCCCTCCTCCAGGGCCACCGCGACCCCCACGTCCAGCCGCTCGGGCAAGACGAGCCCCTCGTCGGTCCAGCGGGCGGCGAGGTGGGGGTGGTCCCGCAGGGCCAGGGCGGCCGCCCTGACCGCCGCCTCGGTGTAGGAGGCCCGCCGCCCCCAGGCGAGGGAGAGGCGCTCCAGCTCGTCCGCGAGGGCCGTGACGTCGGCCTCGGCGGTGAGGGTCACCGGCGCCGTGGCGGCGAGGTGCCGCTGGAGCCGCTCGGCGATGGTTCGCCGCATGGGGGTGAGGGGCTCGACCCGGGCCGCGCCCGGGCCGGCCGCCGCCGCCCGCACGTCCTCCTCCTGGATCCGGCCACCGGGGCCCGTGCCCGACACGGCCCGCAGGTCGACCCCGAGCTCCCGGGCCAGGCGCCGGGCGGCGGGGGAGGC